>JALWRR010000031.1 GCA_026993975.1 Promethearchaeati archaeon
ACCAGCACAAGTAGCTAAATTTAATCCTATAACTGCACAGGAGATGCTAGCTGTTCCTTTTGCTAAGCAAAAACTCGAGGATACACAAATGGCTGACGCAGAAAAGCAGTTAGTTGATTTATATAACACAAGACACGTAGCTGCAGATAGCGAAATTGTCAATCAAGAACGAGCTAAACTAGAAGAGCAGTTAAATAATTTAACTAATAAAATAGCTACTGAGGGAGTTAATGCTAGAAGTACTGAGGAGTTCAGGAAGCTTAAGGCAAGTTATGATAAGGCATTATCATTAGATGGTGTACTTGGCCAAGCTAATGATTTTTATACTAAGAAAGAAGAAGCATTTAAACAATTCATGGAAGATCCTAATACTAAGACTTGGGGTACTGATAGAGTTTTAGCTTATTGGGAAGAGATGACTAAAGATAGATCTGCATTTGATGGGGATAAGTTTGTTACAGACTTTAAGCCAATAGGGGTTCCTAGAAATCATAATCCAGTAGAGGATTTAAAATCTTACAAATTAGGTAATACTTCTAAAACAATAGGATCAACAGTAATTACTGCAGATAACTCGTTCCAGCTAGCAAATGCAGTTCAAGAGATATATACAAGATATATGACCAAAGGAACTGATGAGTATGCTAGTATGATATTAAATGGGTGGACTCCAGAACAAGTTAAGGAAATGCTTAACGCAGCCGCTAATGCTATGTATGTTGGTAGAGCTGGGTCAATGGCACCTGAACAACTATCCGAGGCAGAAAAAAGAGCGCTAAAGAAGGCTCAAGACAAAAAGATGGAGGAAGACCAACGCAGACAAGAACCCATTATGAAGGATATAGGTGCGGTTACAGTTCCAGTAGATTTACCTGCATTAGATGAATTGAATAAGGATTTAGAGGAGGCCGCTACAGAGGTCGCCATAGCTAGAACAAACGGTATGGGAACTGACGGAACTAAATCGCCTACATTAAGAAGTGCTGAAAATAGGTGGAAAGAAGCCATGGATCGCAAACAACGGTATATTGACTACTATGTGAATAGCGAGTATACTGATGGAGCTATTTATTATGAAAATAGAAATCTTGCACTGTCAGAATTACCTAGTACACTACAAAAAGACTTAGAATTAGGTAGGGTTAAGGTAGTTTATATGTCTGGAATGAAGCCAAGTGATGCTGGATTAGGAGGCATTAGTATTAGCGGGGCTAAGAATGCAGGAAATAGTGAGATGTCTGAGGAAGATAAGAGAAAGTATGAAGAACGCTATATTGTAGTGCCAGTAGGACATACAGGTAGTCAATATGATGACCCAATAGATATCACAAATAAGTATGAAGGCGTCGACGAAACTAAGTTAGGAAAATTCTATGAGAAGAATAAAGAGTTTGAGAATAAATTAGACGCAGCCCTTACTTCTGACAAGTATAGACATAAAGACATCATGTTAGAAGAAATTAGATCTAATAATCCTGAAACTATTAAGAAAATTAAGCAATGGGAAGATAATGCAGTTAATTCTATTATTACAAATAGAGCTAGTTTCACAATTGGTTCATTCTCTGGATTAGTAGGTGGAAAAGAAGAAGCTGTTTATACAAAAGATAATGCAGAGCAGTTAACTACTGCGGCAATTAACTTAATGGAAAACCAAGCCGCTTATCCAGGCACTAAAGTTAGAGTTATTGGGCTTATGGATAAAACCCCTACTACTGGGCCTGGAATTCGTTTTAAAGTTATGCTATCAGATAAACCAGAAGAAAGACCTCCTGAGTTTAGGAGTATAGAAGGCAAGTATATTATATTTAATGCACTCCTTCGTCCAGATGCAAGTGATTCAGCTAAACAAGTATTTACAAATGATTTACGTGCTATAGGTAATTCTTATACAGATGAGTATGCCGCATCAGTAGGTACTTCGTTCTCATACAATGATATTATAGCTGCGCCGTCATCTAGATTTGACGATTCGTTTATGAATTCAGATGATATATTATTACACTATCAATCTGACCCGGATTCTAAAGGAGCACAGCTATTCATATCTACCACTCGCCCTGGTGCAGGAGTAGACTTTAACGCGAGCCCTAAAGTTGATTTATATAAAGCACCGACAGGTAAGTACAGAATAAAAGTTAAGAGCCCAAACGGGTATGTCAGAGATATGTTTGTAGGCGATTTAGCTAAATCCTTTTTAGATGTAATGGACAGGATAACATCAGGAGATTACTCTAAGTCACCTAGATATCAAAAAGCAGCACATGACTTCTTAGAGCAAAAAGCAATTGAACAAAAAGTATTTGAATCTATCACAGGAGCTAATTTGACTCCAGATGAGTATGCAGCCAAGCATGATGAATTATTTATGAACTGGTTGAAAGAAGCGGCAGATGCAGACGAAACTCCACTAGAAGTCAATGAATGGAAAACTATGTTTAAATTATTAGAATAATGGGAAATATACCAAATCCTGCTAAAGTTGGTACTTCTAACGTTAGTAGCACAAACATACTAAATAAAATCAATCCTAAAATAGGGGATCCTCGGATAAAAGAGGATCCTCAATCTGACTATATTGGTGATAATTCCCTTCCTAGTAATGAAAAAACTGCATCAGATTATTCATTTTTAAGGGTATTAGCTGCAGATGAAAATGCAGACGCGGATCTTTACGGCGTAACACAAGAATCTAGATTATCTCCCAAGCAAAGAAGGAGAATGATCGAAGACCGAGAGGATAAAGATATTGTACTCGGCCTTAAGCAATCATTTGAGCATGTTGGTGAGGTGTTTAAAAACCAAGATACCGCTAATATTCAAGGCAGCAGACAATCATGGACTGAGAAATTAGGTAGAGGAGTAGAAAGATTAATAGGGGAAACTGCATTAGACATTGCTGAAATACCTGGAGTAATTATAGGAGGGGCATCTGCTTTAATTACTAGGGATATCACTGATATGACCAATAACTGGTATATGAATATGATATCTGATGTTAAGCAAAAGTTGAGCGACCATGCTGAGATATATAAACGACCAGGATATGATAAGAAAGGAGCAATAGCTACTATATTTGATATGGATTGGCTTGCTACAGAAGGAGCTAGCGGATTAGCATTCTTTATATCTGCATTGGCCCCCGGCGCTGCATCTACTAAACTATTTAAAGTATCTAATTTCTTAACAAAAGCTTATGAAACATCTAAGACTGGAGCTAAAGTTATAGATAAAATAGGTACTATATCTTCTAAATTGGGATTAGCCGATGAAATGTTTGGTGCTGGTGCTAAATTAGAGCAAGCTATTGCTGGTGTAGAAGTAGTACAGACTACTTTAGTGAATACAGCTTATGAATCTGCTATCGAGTCTCAAGGAGCAATGAGGGATTACGAAGAATCATTGAATAGAAAATATAAATCCGGTGAGATATTACGAGCTGAGTACGATAGACTTATGGCAAATAGGTCAAATGTAGGTGAAAAGGTATTCTGGGGAAATAATTTATTACTTCTGGGGCCTAATGCAGTAATGAGCAAAGCTATATTAGGTAAAGGATCTAGTATGTATACCAAATTCTTAAGTGATATAGAAGTAAAAGAAGGCGGTAAATTGGCATTGAAAGCAGCTGAAACTGGCGTGAAAGGCGTACTGGATAAAGGTAAAAGAGCTGGTATTGTTTTTGGGGAAAACTGGGTAAGAGAAGGTGCTATAGAAGAAATAGGACAATCAACTATTACAGAATACTGGACTCAAGGCTACATAAACGAGCAAATGGGCGGCAGAAGAGAAGGTCTATTAGAAACTTATGCAAGTGTATTTGGCTCTAAAGAAGGAAGAATTGCTGGCTTATTCGGAGGTATTCTTGGCTCAATGGGCGTTGGATTTGGTAAGCTTAGAAATGGTAAGAAAGAACGTTCTGCAAAAGAAGCATTAGTAGCATCATTAAATAGTGGGGTGAATTATTATACAGCATCTAGAGCTAATATGTATCAATATAAAACCAATAAGAATGGTGATAAAGAGTTGGTTTTAGACGATGAAGGCAACCCAGTATTAGACGAAACTAAAGTAGCTAATGTAGCGGAAGCTTTTGAGAAATATAGATTACAAGCGGATGCTGCAAAACGCGCAAGAGACAATGGTGATACAGAGTTAGCTGCAGTTATAGAAACAGCAATACAGTCTGATGCATTTATACCATTCTTAGGTAAAGGTCAAGAAGGTATTGATATACTAAGAGAAGCTTTATTAGCTAATCCAGCTACTAAAGAGATAGTTGAGACTCTTAATAAGAAGAATAATACTAGTAAGACAGTAGAGCAGTATGTTGAGGAACAAATAAATACTGCTGAATTTCTTAATGAGAAGATATCCTATCATAATAGAAGAATAAGCAGCCCACTTACCGCAGATTACTTTGAGAAACATAATATTACTGATCAAGATGAAATAAATAGACTCAAGAAATGGAATGAAGAATTTAATGGGTTCCATTTAAATAAATATGTGTCTATACAAGCATCTTTGCAAAGTGCTAAGAGCGAACTTGCTGAATTGGAATCAGACTTACAAGAAGCAGCAGAGAGTGAAAAGAGTCATCTTAAAAATAGAATAGAGGCATTAAAGGATTTAGAAAAATCTTTATCAACAGAATTAGATAAAATAACTGATCCAAATAACTTCGAGAAAGATAGGGATGCTTATATTAAAGAGCAAACTTTAATACATAGTATTAACAAAGGAAAGTTACCTGGTTATCTTAATGATGTAGTTAGCAAAATACAACAAGCTCAATCAAGGCATGAAGTAGAGCAGATTATTAAGCAAGCGAAACTAGATAATGAAATTCTTCCTGGTGTAAAGGAAAAGTATATTCCAAAGGAATTATTTAACTTAGCAGATAGTGAAAATGTTTATGAAGTATATGGTGCTTACTTAGTATTAAGAGAGCATGCTCAAAAAGACGCTACATTTGAGCCATATAAAAACAAAGCATTAGAGAATCTTGATAAAGCAGCTAAGAAAGTAGCTAAGAATATAAATGATATTATAAGATCTAAAGAAAAGATCTCTAATGAGATACAAAAACAGTATGATAAGCATGCTAAGGCTAATGATAGACTAAATTCAATTGCTGAAGAAATTAAGACAATCAATGACTTATTAGATGCGGCTGGTCCTGGTATAGGTACTGCTGCAAGGAAAAAGGCAGAGCGAGAAGCTTATGCTTCATTGATAGCAGCAAGAAGAGCATTATTAGCAGAGTTGGCTAGAATAGAAAAAGAATTAGCTGAATCTCAGAAAAAACTTCAAGCACTACAAACAAAGAAAGACACCATAGAAGCTATGGAGTCTGTCGTTAATGAGTTTAGTAATATTGAGGTGGGCGAAGACGGCAATCTTGTTATGTCTGTAGAGTTAGCGCTTATATTAAACGATATGTTCTTTGCAAAGGCAAAGAGAGAAACTAATAAGTTTAAGAAAGAAAATCCTAATGTTACAGATGGATTAGAAACATATTTTACTGTAAAAGCGTTAGAAAATAGAATTAAATTTTTAGAGGCTCAGAAGAAGCATACTCTAGCAATGCTTAATAAAGTTGAGAAAGCAATTAAGAAATTCAAAAAGTACAAACAAACTAAAGAAACAGATGAAGTGCTTATTGAATTGTATAGAGAATTTGATGTGCTTGAGAATGAGCGTGATAATTTAGTTTTCCAACTTAGTGAAGCGCAGGAAGCATATGAATTAGCTAGTCAGAAGATAGAAGAAGATATGCTACAAGGATATCGTTTCTTCAATACTATGCTGAATATGCTAAACGACATAGGAAATGGGAAAGATCTTTCTGCGGTAGAGGTTAAACCAGTGAATAATACAGATATAGACAAACAAACTATATCGAGCTTAAATGCACTGGTAAAAGCTGCTAAGAACAACAATAATAAGTTAGATACAGATAAGCTACAAGATATAACTTTTGTATTCGATCTGCAATCTAATAATCCAAATATAAGTTCATATATTACTTATCTGAAAAGTTATAGTAATGGTTTTGGTACAGAAGAAGATTTAAAAACTTATAAAGAATTCTGGACTAATCCAGAAGAATCTTCTACTGAATACTCATCAGTTGAGCCTAAACCGCAAAAACAGGAACCTAAAGCTGAGCCTAAAGCGGAATCTAAGGAAGAAACTAAAACTGATGTAAATAAAGATCCTAATAAGGATATATTACATTATCCACTTTTAACTAGAGAAGAACAAAAAAAATATGTATTAGCTAATAAGTTAATTAAAGCTAATCCAAATGGTGAGAATTTTAAAGCTTCTCAAGTAGATTATAAATTAGCTGAAAAAATATTTGAACGTGGGAAAAAGAATGGAAAAACAGGTGCAGAGATATATGCTGATTTAGTAGAAAGAGGATTACATGCAAATTTCATAGATGCTGTCTTTGTACATGAATATATTCAAGCAAGACTAGATGGTAAAACTGATTTAAAATTTGGAGAAACTACTCAACAGTTAAATGAAAGAAGGCTTGCGGAATCATCTACATCACAGAATGAGACCAAGCCAGAGAAAACCGATGGCAATAATCCTTATAATCTACCACAGCTAAACGACAAAACTAATGGTAAAAATATAAATAAATTCACTGCAGAGAAGGATAAGAGCTTCTTTACTAGTATATTTGCTCAAGATAAAACTAAAGTAAGTAACGGAATTAAATTCTTATTAGGAATGGACTTCAATTACTTTGAAGAATTTGGTGCATATATCTATGTTTTAGAGCATTATTATCCACAATTAAATAGTATATTAGCAGCCAAGAAAGCAGAGATAGAATCTAAAATACCTAAAGGAGTCACAAATGCTTATAAAGAAAAAGCAAACCAATTAATTGCTTTATATGAAAAAGGCACTCCTATACCTAAGGAGGAGAAAATGACTCCACCAGATCTCTATGATCAAAGTGCTACCATACCATCTCAAACTTCAACAAGCGAAAGCGAAGAAAATGCAAGTAGTAAAGAGCAAGGTATTCTTACTGATTTAAAAAAGAAATATAATGATATCTTTAATAAGTACAAAAAAGATATGAAGAATATCGCTAATAAATCAGTTAATAATGCGCTTAATAATACTGCTAACGCTATTCTTAAGGAAATTCAAGATGCTATAAAGGCAGTTAAGAATGAAGACATTAAAAACAAGCTAAAGATAATTGAAACATCTCTTCAGGGTAAGATTAAGAGTTATACTGAATATATGCAGGAAAGAGAAAAATTGGCTAAATTGGAGGAAGAAAAAAACTCCAAAGTTGATCCAAATGCTGATCCTGTAGAAGTGATAAATGGTAACGAGGGATTAAAAACATTCTTAAGGAATCTTATTAAAGATAAGCAAGAAGAATTATCTGCTGCTGAATTACATAAACTACGTTCTTTAGCTGAAGAAACTAAAGCTCTTGAAAAGAATGCTTCTGTAAATACAGGAGGGTTCTTCCAGCCAGGAACTAAAGTATCTTATGTTAATTCTGGTAAAGAAGGTACTATCGTTGAGATTTTTAAAACTAAGAAATCAGGACATGTGGCATTAGTACAGAATAGTGATAATACACTATCGATGGTACATGTAATGTCTTTAACTAAACGTAAGAAGCAATATAAGGAAGTTACTTCTGAGAATTATAGAGACCATCAAAAAGTAGTAGACCCTAAAACAGGTAAAAAAGTAGTATCTAAAGATGGCACATATGATGCTATGCGGATGCAAACTACTAATCATAAAATAACTAAATCGTATGTTATTAATGAAGACGGGGAAAAAGTACCTGTGTTTACAGGAAATTCTGAAAAGAAGTTTAAGCAATACTTAGAGGATCCTCGCGATAAGACAAAGGATGAGGTGGTATTTCAAGCAGCAGCAGAATCATTAATAATGGGAGGTGATGGTACATTGCACTTCACTAATGATGAGGATAAAAGGACATATGAAGTCTTTAAAGCATTTAAGCTAGGCATACTAACAGTAAATGACTTATTAAATGATAGAGATAAGCTTAATTTATTAATAGAACGATTGCCAATAGTAGCTAGAGTTAGAACACCAAAAGGTGTAGGATTTAATTGGGTGTCAGTTCCCCTAAATAGAGCAGTATCATCTTCTATAGTATCTCATGTAGATAGAGAGGTACGAGAGGCAATTATAACTAAATGGTTAATTGGCGGCGGTAAGTTTGAGGATCAAGATGTATTTGCAGGAGTATCCGCTAATTGGCATTCACAAATCGGGGGTAATCTAAATAGAAAAAATAATACCAGAACTAAACTTACTGAAATGAAGCATGTAGATCCTAATAATTTAGAGATCTATACAGTACAGGGAGAAAGTAATGGAATTGTTACTTCCTATGATAAAAACGGTAAGAAGGTTACTGGAAAATTATTTAATACACTTAGTAAGAATAAAGGGCTTAGTTACTTAATGATTAAAAATCATAAAGGTGAGCCATTCCCATT
>JALWRR010000032.1 GCA_026993975.1 Promethearchaeati archaeon
CTATTTTAGCGTTAGTCATTACTGATAGTTCTTGAATGATTTTAGATGCTTCTTTTTTGTTCTCAGCGATGTTTTTCAGTACTTTAACTTTGATTATTTTCTTTTTCTTTAATAGTAGCTTTATTTACTGGATCACTGAGGTTGATAATCCATTTTTCCCTATGATTACATCTGGTTTTTCATGCAATTTAGTCCTAATCTTGTTCCATGGTTTTTTCATTTTTATATCCCCGTTTAATAGGAAATTTTTAATTAATTATTCTTAATAATAATATAATTGGGGGTTTTAATGGGATTTATAATTATTGCTTAGAGATATATCATTTAAGTGATGCTAAATGTCAATTTACTATAGGGCTCTTAAAAAGTATTTTAGGGGACAGTTAAGAGACGCTGCAAATGATTTGCATAAAGCTGGCTGTGAATATCTCTATAATGGTGATGTAGAGAAAGCTAAAGAGGCATTTTATTATGCTGGTAGAGCTCTTTATGATTATCAGAGGACTAAAAAGCGTAGAGTTTTAGATATCAGTTTTAAAGACTTAGTTCTCGCTATTCTGTATTTTAAATTATCTGACTCTAGAAAAGATCTATTAGAATTAATAGATATAGCGCGAAAATTAGCTATGTATCGAAAAGATATTGATCTTCAAAGTTCAGCTTTAGTATTGTTTGTATCAGCTTTGGAGGGATATGATATTAAGAATACTCTTAATGAGATTGATGAATTAATCTCCCTATGGAATGAGTCTTCAAAAAAACTTAAACATAAAACTATGGGTGCATATATCTTACTCCAGATTTCAAGAAACATTATATTGGGTAGGAGAGAAGTAGTAAAATCTTTATGGCTACGCTATAAGGAGGAAATATTTAAGACATATCCCAAGTTTTTCGATTTACTGGAAATCATAATGCTTAGATTTCTTGGAGAATAAAGATGATGAAAGAAAAACATAGATGGGTTCTAATAGAGGTTATTGGTGACAAGGTTAGTAAAGATGAATTAAGAAAAGCAATTAATCAAAAGATATACGAGTTGTTTGGAACTATCTATGGATCTAAAATCACCTACAAAATAATTAGTTATGATGAAGTATCAAAGATAGGTATTATTAGAATTAATCTAGATGCCTTAGATATGTTTCGCACAGCAATCCTCTTCATTAGGAATATAGAGGGTAATCCCGTGTTAATCAATGATCTACTTGTCAGTGGCACATTAAAGGCTTTGCAAAGGAAATTAACAAAGATAGAAACGTGGACTAAAAGAATAAATAAAGAAAAAGAAAAATTTTAATAAAGAAGTGTAAGAAGAATAAACTAATATCAGAATATGAGGGCCCGTAGCTCAGCCTGGATAGAGCGGCAGCCTTCTATCAGGGGAGTTCATGGAAGAAAGCTGTAGGTCGCGGGTTCGAATCCCGCCGGGCCCGCCATCCCTAAATACTTACTTCGAGTTTGATTATCCAAAGACTCAAAAATGTAATGTTTTTATTTATTCTATGTTTCAATTGCTTACTTTTAGTAACTAGATTACTTTGGAGTGTGCAAAATGGCGAGACTTTACGCGAGGAAGAGAGGTAAATCAGGATCAAAAAGACTTTACAGAGATAAAGCTCCTAACTGGGTAACTTTAGCTCCAGAAGAAATAGAGAACATTATAATAGAGCTCGCTAGAAAAGGGTATAGTACTTCTATGATAGGGATTATTCTCAGGGATCAATATGGAGTTCCTAATGTAAGACAGATACTAGGTAAAAAAATACTTAAGGTTCTAGAAGAGCATGGACTTAAACCATCAATGCCCGAGGACTTAGATAACTTGATAAGGAAAGCTGTTAGGCTTAGAAAGCACTTAACGGTGCACCGGAAAGATTATCACAATAAGAGAGCATTGCACCTGATCGAGAGCAAGATTAAGAGGCTCGTTAGGTATTATAAGAGAGTTGGTAAATTACCAGAGGATTGGAATTATCAGAGATATATAGCGACGATAGGCGGGTAGAACACTTTTTTTATTCCTGTTTGTTGTGATCTTGTAGAATTTTTTGGAGGTCCTGAAATGGAAAATGAATCAATATTTCGTATATATCCCACTTCGAGGATCCCAATTAATGAACTTCCCGTAGAAATAGTTGAGAGAAAAGGTTTAGGTCATCCTGATTCTATTTGTGATGGAGCTGTAGATAATATCGCTAGATACTTGACGAAGTATTACTACGATACGTTTGGCCAACCACTGCATTTTAACGTTGACAAAGCTGTCTTAGTAGGTGGTAGGGCAGCACCACATTTCGGAGGCGGAGAAGTACTTGAACCCATCATACTTCATATTGTTGGGAGAGCGACTGTAAAAGTTAAGACAAGCGAAGGCGTAGAAGAACCAGTCCCAATAGGGTCTCTCGTGCTTAGAGGTATCAGAGATTACATAAATAATAATTTTAGGTATCTTAATCCATATGAACATGTTGTAATTGAGTACGATATTAGACCTGGAAGCGCTGACTTAGTGAGTCTTTATGATAGAACAAAAGAGGAAGGCATCCCTCTGTCTAATGATACTTCTCTAGGAGTTGGTTATGCTCCACTAAGCGAAACGGAAAGAGTTTGTTTGAAGATTGAAAAATATTTGAATTCTGATAATGTAAAAGAGAAGTACCCAGCAGTTGGAGAAGATATAAAAGTAATGTGTGTTAGAAAAGGGAAAAAAATCGATGTAACTCTGGCAATGGCGGCTGTATCTCGGCATGTTAAGAACATGGATGATTACATCTCTCTGAAAGAAGAGATCCATGACGTAGTGCTAGACATAGCTTCTAAAGAGCTAGAAGAAAAGGAAATCGGTAAATTAAGAATCAATACCGCTGATAAAATTAATGAGGGTAGTGTATACATAACTGTTACAGGTACGTCAGCTGAAGCTGGTGATGATGGACAAGTAGGTCGAGGTAATAGAGCAAATGGATTGATTACCCCCATGAGGCCAATGACCATAGAGGCAGCTGCAGGAAAGAACGCTTATAATCATGTTGGTAAAATATATCAAATCGCTGCAAACAGAATGGCGAGTAAGATATATAACGAAGTTGGAGGTATTAGAGAAGTCTATATCATGCTTGTGAGTACGATAGGGAAACCTATAACTGAGCCACAAATAGTTAACGTTGAGTATCTTCTCGATGACCCTAATGCTAGTAAGTCAGATATAAGAAATGACATTGCTGGAATAATAAATGAAGTGCTAAATTATCTACCAAGATTATGGAGAGACTTCATGGAGGGAAAAATTGTAGTCTTTTAATGGAGGAAAAATAATGAGCGATGAGACTACTGATGTACTAGCAATTCATAAATTTTTTCGAGAGCCTCCTAAACCACGATTACTCATGATTGAGTATAAGAAAACAAGAAGTTGCGTTATTGGGGGGACATTTGATAAGTTGCATTTTGGTCACCAAGCATTCATCAATTCCGCATTTAGCGTAGCCAATAAGGTTCATTTATGTATAATGAGTGATGAAGGGGTCAAAAAGTGGAGCAAGAAGAAGTTTAGTGATAGAGTTGATTCATTTAACGTGAGGTATAATAGGGTTCTTGACTTTTTACAAAGATATAATCTAATGGATAGAGCAATCATATGCAAAATTAATGACCCATACTCTTATGCTGTAAAAGGAAAAACAGCGTTAGATCTTGATTCAATACTAGTATCAACAGAAGAAATAGTTTTAAAAAGAACGATAATGCTTAATGAAGCAAGAGAAGCTAAGGATCTAAAGCCATTAAAGATATTTAAGATGCCTTTGATTATCGATATGCATGGAAAACCTATATCTGCAACCAGGATAAGAGCGAGTGAAAAAATTTTTTTCCCAGAAGTACCATCCTTTAGAATGAAAAGAGAGATTATTTCTCTTATAAGAGAACCAAAAGGCGAAATGGTTGAGTCTCCGAAAGAATTACCAGAACCAGAGGGTCCCGTTATAGCTATTGGAGATATTGTAGTTAAAAATTTGATTAAACACGGTTATCCTATAAGCATTGCTATAATCGATAAGAGAAGTAGGAGACATGAATTAGAAGACTATTATATCTATACTGAGAAGGATGACGGAATAATTGAGATCCCTCCAGTTCTGCCTGTTATTAACCCTAAAGCTCATATACTGAGTGATGCATGGACTAAGATCATAATTGCTTTATTCCAAAAAAATCCTACTGTTATCCAAGTTTATGGAGAAGAGGATTTAATGGGATTTCCAGCTACGATTCTAGCACCAGATAAATCCATAATAATCTTTGGTCAGCCACCCCCATGGAATAAGCTAGTATATTTCTTTATTGATGAAGCTAAGCGGGAAGAGGCAATAAATCTATTAAGTAAATTCGATACTATCTGAGTTTAAAACCTAGTTTTCTATTTACTCTAAGATTTTTATTAGCTGAAATAATTATCTAGAATTGGTTTAGTAATTTTTAGAGGAGGGAATAAAAGTGCAGAAGCCAATCTTTAACACTAAAAAAGATTATCGTCTCGCGATGGCTATATATGCTATAGATAATTTGGATTCATTAGCACGAGATGGTAAGATTCCAGGGCTCAAAAAAGAGGAGGCCACCGAATTATTAGAGAAATTATCCTCATGCATAACTAAAATGCGTGAATCATCAATGTCAAAAAACCTGCTTCTCGTAAGCAATTTATTCAGGGGATTCAATAATATTCTCTCAACTTTTATCTCGCGCTTAGGGATAAACTGGTATAGAATAGCTAAGATGAAGGATGATTACACAGCAAAATTACTGCGTTTCTCGATTTTTAATCTTCGATCATTAGGAAATAGATTAAAGAAAGCTCCTGATGGAAGCCCGATAGGTGCAGTTAAGATAAGTTATGTCAGAGTACTAGAGGTAAGGAAGTATCCAAAAAACCCGAAATACAAGATTCTAAAGGTTACAGATATGGAAATGATATATGAGGTAGTAACAGATCTGGACATTAAAGAAAAAGAAGTAGTTTTATTTGCTCATACACCACCAATAAGGGTAAATGGCTTAGTTTCAGAGGGAATCATATTAACTAATGAGAATGGAGAACCGATAAGAGGAAATGATGATAATATAGGTCAAGCGCCTTCTAAATTACCTCCAACAGCAGAAAAAACATTATCAGATCTAGTTATTAAGATATTGGAGGAGGAATTCATTATATGAAGTATTTTTCAAGATTTTTAATAAAGGTGAAAATTAACTTTGTTGTTCCTGGCATCAGCATTATATATCTTTTTAAGCGTATTTATGCTTATTCACGTCAGGATAACTAAAGGAAAAAGGAAAAATCTAACAGATATCATTTCTAGTATTGTCTTATTACTTTGCTCCATAGCTCTGATTTTTTATTCCCGGTACCAATTGTTACTACCTATTAGCTGCATAGTAATAACAATTTTCCTAGTATTATTCCTATTTCTACTAAGAATAATCTCGAAAATAGTTGCTAGAGCGCTAAAGCTGAAAGCCGGTGAAAGTATTCATAAAGAAATTTTCAGAAAGTCATTTCATTTTATCATGCTAATATTAATTTTGCCGCGGGATTTCTTGTTCTCTATATATCAAGCCGGAATATTTACTATAAACAGTCTCACCATAATTTTTCATTATAATGTGCGTATCATGACTGAAGCATTTTTAAGAGATGCTTTAATCATTCTTGCTGGAAGCGCGGTGTTTGTGTTTATATTATTCGAAGTAATGCGAATAAATTTTGGTATTGTCCTGTATCCTAATATCTTAATAAGATCTATTGAAGAGAAATCAATAGCCGCTCATTTCTATACAGCACTAAGTATTTTTTTCGTATCCTTAATTTTTCCTGAAAAAATAGTGATACCTAGCATAATAATCCCGATAATACAGGATGCAATGGCTGCAATAGTAGGTAGAAGTATTGGTAGAATCACAATAATAGAGGGTAGGACTCTAGAGGGATGCGTTGCGGGCTTTATAACTAGTGTTGTGCTCGGCTTATTATTTCTAGACATATTTACAGCAATTTTGCTTGGAATTATACTGGAAATAATAGACTTTTTATCGAATATCTTAAATATTAATGATAATTTGTTATTTCCAATTATATCTGCATTAACACTGCAAGTAGTTACGCTTGCTTTAAACATTTAATATCGAGGAGAAATACTGTAAAGTAATCTGGTGAACCTGTGTGACAAGGGGATTATTCATCGGTAGATTTCAACCTTTTCATAATGGTCATTTACATGTGGTTAAAGAGATATTGAGCGAAAACGACGAAATAATCATTGGAATTGGTTCAGCCCAAGATAGTTTCTCGTTAAAGAATCCTTTAACAGCTGGAGAAAGAATAGAGATGATTCGAGATTTAGCTAAAGAAATGGGTTTTCTGGAGAGGGTGATCATTGTTCCTATCCCAGATATTCATGAAAACATGGTTTGGCCAGCTAGAGTAATGGAACTGGTTCCAAAATTCGATAGGGTGTACTCGGGGAATGAGCTTGTGTTAGCGCTGTTCGAAAATTTTGGAGTAAAAACAATTAGGATTAAACATGTTAATAGATATATATATCAGGGTTCAGTAATCAGAAATAAGATAATTAGTGGAGAAGATTGGAAGGATTTAGTGCCCGAAAAAGTGTATCAATTCTTAAAGCGGGTTGGTTTTGAGGAAAGAATTAAGAGATTAGCTAGAAATAATGGAGAGGTGAATAAATAAATGGAGATAAGAATCATAGCCAATCCGAAACCAACGTATATGGAGCTCTATATAGACGGGATATCTTATCACATATTAAATGCCCTACGGCGCGCAATACTAACAGAAGTGCCAACACTAGCTATTCATGACATCATAATACATATGAATACAAGCGTTTTGTATGATGAAGAGTTAGCTTTAAGGTTATCTCTGATACCTCTAACTGTAGATCCAAAAGATATAGATGTTCTAGGTAAATGCAGAAACATTGAAAAACTAGATTTATCTGAGCTAACAGATTGTACAGCCAGATTAAGATTAAAGAAAAAAAATACGGACAAGGACAAGATAATAACAGTCTATTCGAAAGATTTAGAACCAATAGATAAGAAATCTGTCAGACCAGCATATGAAAATATACCCATAGTAAAACTCGGTCCTGGGCAGGAGATTGATCTAGAGGTTATAGCTAAGGTTGGAAAAGGCAAGGATCATGCAAAATGGATGCCCGTATCAACATTAGGTTATAAACCATTACCAATCCTAAAAATTAAAGATACTAGTAAATGCGTTAACTGTAATGCATGCATAGATGCATGTCCTAAAAAAATTCTTAAGAAAGTTGATGATAAGCCTGTTTTAGATGGTTTAAGCATTTATCTATGCGACTTAGATAAATTATGTGTGCGAGCTTGTCCAGAGAAAGTATTAGAGCTCATAGAATCGGATAGTCAATTCATCTTTAGAATTGAGAGTGTTGGACAACACAACGTAATTGACATAATTAATACTGCTATTGATATATTGAATGAGAAATATCTTGACTTATCAAAAGAATTACAGAGCAAAATTAAAGAGCTTAAGGAGGCATAATTTTTCTCAATCTTCTCGTAGCTACATATCTGCCCCTCCTAGAAATCTCATGAAACTTCCTAATAATCGATTCCGAGCCCGGATATGTCTCTATATAACCAGTAAGAAAAGCTTGAAACAGATATGAGATTTTACCGTAATGTTTGCTATTAAGCGAGGTATAAAACACTCGTAATTCAATTCCCTTATCCTCTATTGAAGTAGAGATACTGCCTAATCCAAAATCAATAAAAACTAATTTGCCAACGGGAGTAAGGATTATGTTCGATGTAGTTAAATCACCATGAATTACATTTGCTTTATGCATTATTCCTACATATCGACCAATCTGACGGAAAATTTCCTCCTCCTTTTTCTTATCTAAAGCGTTGCTTAATAAAGCATCTCGAAGAATTTCACCTTCAATATACTCAAGAATCAATGTGAAGTTAAGCATATCTAGATCATAGATCGATGGGACAGGAATACCCAGCTTTTTAACCAGCGAGAGTAACTTAGCTTCCCGTTTAGTCCGTTGTTTCCTGATTTTTTTATCAACATATTCAGACCGATATTCTTTTTTTATTCTCACTTTTTTAACTGCTTTTAACCCAAGGTAATCTGTAAGATATATATGTGCTTCCGCTCCCTTGCTAATTAATTTGCTAGCGATTTCTTACACCTTAATTAATCTAATAATAAAGCTTTTTCAATGAAGAATAATATAATTAATTTTAACATAGTTTTCCTAAATATTTCTTTAATTATCCATTGTTTACGAAATTGAAAGGAAATAATTTATATTTAGTAATAATGAGATATGATATCATACTTTCCTTTTAAAATGTTTTAATAAACATTACTTATTACTCATATTCATATAATC
>JALWRR010000033.1 GCA_026993975.1 Promethearchaeati archaeon
CTCTAGGGCACTGTAAAAAGGATGGTAAGACGAATAGTGCATTTCACCATAAAGCCTGTCTTCAGAAGTGTTCATCAAGAACTCACCACTATTCATTCTTATTTCTTGATAAGGTAGTCTTCTCCAGACATCTTTCTTATCTAAAGAAGCTACTACAGGAGTAATTCCTTCTCGAAGATTAGATACATACTGCCCATAATCATACCCAAAAGATTTAAATACAGTGTAATCATTCATTCGATTACGTAATCCGGATTGATTGAAATTTAAGGATAAGGCAGAATTGAGGACAGAACTATTAAATAAATCAAATCCTTTGTAACGACACTCTGATTCGTAAATTTTTATTTCGTGTACATTATAATTTGTAGGTACCAGAACAGTCTTATAGTTTAGCTCAGTAGCACTATTTTTCCAGTTATTTATTACGGAGTCATAGTCATTTGTCATTAAAGGACTAACGTAATCTCTCAGTATTAAATAGGATACCTCTATTTTAGCATCTTCAGGAGGTAACTCATCTAGTCTAAAAGTAGCCGACAGAGGATAGATCTCGACAACATCTACCTCTCTCCCATTTACGTATACACTAATGTCCGCAGGAGAATCTGCTAATTCAGTTCCATCAGAATTGGCAAATGGCCCGAATCGAGTATGGAATAAATTTCTATCAGAAGGATAATCCCATCTACCTCCCTCTATAGTCTTAACTAATCTAGGGCAAGCTTGAAATATTTTTAATTCATCGTCAGATATTTGTTGAACTATTTCCTTTTCAACTGGAATAGTATAAAGATGTTCCTCTTCAGTTCTAAAATCTTCGTAATAATAGTCATGGTAATCAATGTGGGCAGTATCACAAATTGCAGTATTAGCAGATTTTACTTTTTTCTCAAAACCGTCATAGCTTACTAAAGGGTACCCTTCATCATCTTTAAGTAAAAAGCATCCTTTTCTAAATACATCGAATAGCTCAGTGAAGATAAATTTAGTTTTATAAGTAGTGTGGGCAGGCTTAATTATATTTAAAAGAAATTCTATATCTTCCTGTAACTTTGTGACATCCTTTATTCTTGGGTCATCTATCTGCACCACAATATCAAATGTAAACTTATTTACTATTGGATCTAAAGTTCCGTCATTTCTAGCTAAGATATAATTTTCTAATATAGTTGCCGGAACACCTACAAACCTTTTTATTGATCTTTCAATATTTTCTCGAGTACTTCCCCCAAAATAAGCTTCAATAATCGACAAATAAAAATTTCTAACTTTTTCATCGGTAGAGTCTGTGTGAGCAAATCTATTTCCAGGAAATAAAAAAGAAGCAATATTTTGAGATATATACTCCCCACGTGTAGAATCGAAATATATATCCTGTGCGGATTCTTTCAGTGTGCATAAAAATCTACCGGATTCATAAGCAATAGACTTTAGATGCATAGCATAAAGAGTGCTTGGGACATCCGCTTTATAGGTGGAATCTAATAGGCTGAGCATCCCACTATCTTTAGAAACAATCGAACCGTTACCCTGCCTTAGAGTACGTACTATAACTCCTAATCTTTCATTAGCTTTTTCAAGTACGCACTTTCTAAAGCTCTTAGTATCTACAAATCCGTTAGTATTTGTTCCGAAGGACATATCTTAAAATCCCTTAAATGCTTGAGTATAATCGTATGTAATTAAAAGTGTTCCGACAGCGCCATATTCTATATCACTGAAACTTATATCCCTCGATCCTTGAGCTCCAATAACTTGATAAGTTACAGTTATCCTAGAATCAGAGGCATTAGTGTTAAATCTAGGAGAAACATATATATGCCCATCTTCAGATATAAAAGCTCTCCCGGAGGCGTCCGCAACTTCCGAAAGTTTATCTACCTTTAATAATTCTATATCATTTTCAAATACGCCGCTAAAGCGAGTATTGTCCCCTCCCCCTTCAGATGTTTCCCAACTCAAGGGTACATTACTTCTGAAAGTTGTCACATTCACAGTTTGATAGGGTTCCCATCCCCCAACATAAGGTTCGCGAATAACCATACTTCTATCCGCTTTAACCATTTTATCAAAAGGAACCTCTACATGGC
>JALWRR010000034.1 GCA_026993975.1 Promethearchaeati archaeon
TTAGGATCCCCCTATATTATAAGAAGGGCTCAAATAGGAATGCTACTGGAAAGAGAATAGAGATAAGGTTTCCAGATCCAACAGCGAACCCTTACCTAGCAATTACAGCACTAATTTATGCTGGTCTAGACGGTATAAAGAGAAAACTGGATCCAGGGGATCCATTAGATAGTAACGCGTATCATTTAAGTAAAGCTGAATTAGAGAGATTAGGCATCAGAGAGTTGCCTAACTCATTGTGGCGCGCTATCGAGTACTTAGAGACTGATAAATACTTAAGGAAATCTCTTGGGGAAGAATTAATGGAAATATACATAGAGGAGAAGAAGAAAGAGTACTTAGATTACTCGAGACACGTAACTGAGTGGGAATACAGAAAGTATTTTCACTTATAACTTTTTCTTGAAAAACATAAAGGAATGAAGCTTAATCATTTAGAAAAGCTTAAAAGCTTTATTCATATTCTCATAATAGTATAATATGTTATACTATAATTATAGCAAATAGTACAATTAGCTATACTATTTTTTCTGGCGATGTTATTGTCAATAAGGAGCGTATTGGATGATGTAATAAGTTTTTGGAAGGATGTGTTGGTTCCTAAAGACTTAATTTATCGTGACATAAACATTCCATTGAATTCGCGAAGTATAGTGGTGATTACAGGAGTTCGGAGAGCTGGTAAGACATATATAATGTATCAATTGATTAAGGAACTAATGGATTCTGGTGTGGATGAAGAGAAAATATTTTACATTAATTTTGATGACGAGAGAATCGAGCCTAGAAAGGAATATTTAACTGAATTAATACCCACTATAAGAGAGAGATACATGTCATCAAGTGATATATACTTATTTCTAGATGAAATACAGAGAATTGAGGGCTGGGATCTCTGGTTAAATAGACAGCATGCTAGAGGATTAAAGATATTTATTAGTGGTTCGACATCACAGCTAGAGCCAGATAAGATTCCAAGGAGTCTTAGAGGTCGAACGGAGACATACATTATTTACCCATTATCTTTCCGCGAGTTCCTAAAGTTCAGGAATTATACTGAGGCACAAATCGATAGAATTAGGTCTACGGAGCGAATAGCTGAAATTCTTCACTATTTGCTGGAATACTTAAGATATGGTGGTTTTCCTGAAGTAGTATTAATAAGGGATAGTTACAGGAAAATAATTAAGCTTCACGAGTATTTCCGAGCTATTATGTATCGTGATATCATAGAGGCTAATAATATTGATAATGAAGTATTAATGGAGATGATTCTAAAGCACATAATGAACTCCACATACTTTAGCTCAACAAAGCTCTACAACACATTAAAATCAATTGGTTTAAAGACAAGCAAGAACACTATAATTAACTATAAGAAAGCTGTAGAGAAAGCTTACATGATTAAGCAAGTCCCTATATTCTCTTATAAAATAAAGGATCAGAACCAGTATTCTAAGAAAGTATATTGCATAGATCACGGTCTAAGAAGATCAATAAGTATAGCTTATAGAGAGAGCGAAAGCAAATCCCTAGAGAACTTAGTATTCATTGAATTGCAAAGAAGAATGAGTCTGCAATCAGAGATATATTATTGGAAATCTGGAAGAGCTTACGAAGTAGACTTCGTTCTGCTTAAAAACTTGAAACCAAGTGTTCTGATTCAAGTGACTTACGATACTAGCGATGATCAAACGAGAAGGAGGGAGGAAAGAGCCCTCTTGAAAGCAATGGATGAGTTTCATTTGAGAAAAGGCTATATCATAAATTGGGATCTGGATGAAGAAGTTGAGAAAGAAAATAAGAAAATAATTTATTTGCCGGCATGGAAATTCTTGCTAAGTGAGAAGCACATATCGCAATTCAGAAATTTAACTCCATGAGAAAGATGCTTCACCGCATCAAACTAAAAGATTAAATGCTGTAAGCTACATCGGGATATTAAACGCTATAAGTAATAATAACATGGATATTCTCACAAGGGTATAGAAATTGATCACGAGAAGAAGAAATAGTGCTATAGTAGATAACACAGGATGAACCCTTCTACGCAGAGTTTTAAGTCTTGACTCTCCAGCTACAGCGGGTATCGCTAAGTATGAACCATACACTACAGCTACATATAACCATGCAATCATGTTAAATGAGAAAAATATTGCACCATTCTGCTCAGTTAGAATCCCGTATATTCCACCAGCAATAAAAACAAGACGATAATCAATATCTATCTTGATTAGAAATAAAGCTAGTAAGATAGCTATAGGGAGATAATACGCTACAGCAATAATCATATCCATTAATGGATCTGGAAGAAATAGAATTCTCTTCTCGGGAGGATAAGGTAAATTACTTAACACAGCAAATAATTCAAGGCATTCACCAGCTAAAAAACCAATAATCGTTAGAAACATGAACTCTTTACTTAACTTAATACTTGATGAACTAACCTCCTCTCTCAACGATTTCGACTTAGATGAAAAGATTTTCACTAATAAGAAAAGGGGAACTATCATTAATTGAGGATCCAGAAAAAATAGCAATATGGCGCTAATCAATATAATTAGTCCCGCTAAAAGCTTTCTGCTAAAGAAGCCTCTCATTTTAACTCATATTTATAAGTGCTACATAAGATGATGCACCACAAGATAGTTAATCTAAATAACGCAGTCCCTATCTATAAGAATTTATAGCTAATATCTTCATCATATTATAATAGATTATATGAGGTATTCAGGTTATCTATGATGAAAAGCATTAATGAAAGAGAGTATTATTCTAAGGGACTTGTTAAGAAGGAGATAAGCGAGTATTCTCAAGGGAGATGGCTTGCATTATACGCTATTTCGAGAGGAAAAAGAGTTTTTCTCAGGTATTGGCGTAATACACAAGAACCATTAACTCTAAGATCCATATCAGATTTCGATAAATTATTGAATCAGACTAGATGGGCCGTTCCAAGAACTTTCTATGCTACAGCAAACTTATTTAAGGATTTATCAGATAAAACTAAACTAGAGTCAAGAAACAATATCTATGCTTCAACACCGATATGGGATATAGATGCTTCCCTTAGATATTGGGAAAAGACCATAGAAGTAGCTAGAGTAATTATTAATGCCTTGGAGATAGAAGGAGTATCAAAATCAGTTTACCTAGTTTGGTCAGGCCGTGGAGTGCATGTTCATGTTCACGAGCTAGCTATCTCTGATGAGATCCGAGATAAGTATAACGCGTTAGATTTATCGTATTCTATTGTTGAATATATTTTGAGGAAGACCCATGAAAAGATATTATCTATTGCTAAGGAAGCTAAGGATCCTGAGAGACCCCTAAAGGTAGAGAATGAGATGGATATAAAGAGAGTTTTCACAGTTCCACTCTCTCTTCATAAATCAGTTAATTACGCAGCTATAGCTTTTAAACCAGAACAAATTGATGAATTCTCCCTAGATTGGGCTGATCCAAATGCCTTAAAGCATAACAAGGACTGGAGAATATATGAGAAAGGAGAGGCTGATGAATTAGCTATAAAGGCATTAAAGGAGATAGGTGGTTACTTCAACCGAGTTGGTGAAATAAGAACCGTTGTAGGGTTTCAGAAGCCGAGAAAAGAACCAAAAGCGAGAAAGAACACTGTTATTCGTAGTGGAGCCAAGATTGGTAGATTCCAGGTAATGGCTTTGCTTCAAGCTGCTAGATACTTCATTCTTAAGGGCGATATCAATAAAGCTAAATCTTTCGGTTTGAATAGAGCCATATTCTATGCTTGGGCAAAGCATTATAGAGTAGCTAGAGCAAAGAAATCTGGTATAGCTAGTTCAAGCGGTAAAGAAATAAAATTTGAGTACTTGGGGAATGAGCAAGCTCCAGTTTCCCCTAACGGATTCTTCATGATGGGTGAACAGGAACAGAGACCAGAGGATTTTGATAAAGAGATAGCAGATAAGATAGAGCAAGCAATACCCTTCAAGGTGGCTTGGGAAGCAGCATTAAAATACGTTAGTAAATTCCCTAAGAGAGTTCTCTTAGATCAACAAGAATTCTTCAAGAAGGTATATGATCCAGTTAAGGACGATTTCATAGATAGAGTGGTCCTCGGGAAAAAAGAAGGAAAGACGCTGATCGATTTCATGAAATAACAATTATCTTGCTCTTAGTAAGCAAAAAATCAACATAGATTTTTTTATCATGAAATACAACTTAATTTATTTAAAGGGGATACTTATGGTTAAACTAAGATTAAAAGTAGGGCCTAAAGGACAGATTATAATTCCCAAACCGCTAAGAGATGCGTATAATATTGTTGAGGGGAAAACTATTCTTATTGAGCCTTTAGAGGAGGGAATACTGATAAGGAAAGCGCTAAGTAAGGATGAATTTTTAGAATTAATTAAGAAAAGGAGGAGAAATCTGAAAGGCGTAAGAGGAAAGCTTGGTGAATTGTCGAGAATAGATCTGGAGTGGGAGTTTGAGGAATGAGATTCTTTATGAATGCTAGCTTAATAATTACTTGATATACCCTTGGATTAACACCGTAAATCATTAGTCGTTAAATACCCTGTTCTAAGGATTTTTAATCTCATGCTCTAGTATTATGTTTATAGATTCATTTTTAATTAATTATTTCCTCTCATCTTTAATCAATATATCCTAGTGGAGGGCTTCTCGGAATGAATCATTTAAATAAAATAATAATTGGTGAGGAGATTTCTCTAAGAGATGTTATTGATGTCGCTAGGAATTATGCTTATGTAGAGTTATCCGAGAGCGCTAAAAAGAAGGTAAAGAGATCTAGAGAGATCGTAGAAAAATTGTTAAGAGAAGAAGAAAGGTGCTATGGAGTAACAACTGGATTTGGTCCATTAAGCAGAGTAGCTATAGGTGCTGAGAAAGCAGCTAGATTACAGAGAAACATTATTCTTAGTCATTCAGTTGGGGTAGGTAAACCGTTATCGACAGATATCACTAGGGCAGCAATGTTTCTACGCTTGAATTCTCTAGCTAAAGGTCATTCAGGAGTTCGCTTAGAAGTTATAGAGAGAATAATTAAGATGCTGAATGAGAGGATTCACCCAGTAATTCCTGAGAAGGGCTCTGTTGGAGCCAGCGGTGATTTAGCTCCCTTAGCTCACATGGCTCTAGCAATAATTGGTGATGAGAGAGCTCAGATTGTTGAGGGAGAGATTGAGAAAGCTGGAGAGAGCGATATCGTAACTGGATCCAAAGTGAGGGAGGTTTTGGAAAAGCATGGAATCAATCCCATAGATGTTTCAGCAAAGGAAGGATTAGCTTTGGTGAATGGTACATCAGTAATGACTGCTATCCTTGCTCTCACGGTTTATGATTCATATAATGTTGTTAAGGCAGCGGATATAGCTTTAGCCATGTCGATGGAAGCTATTAGCGGTTTCACGAGTGTGCTTGATGAGGAATACTTAAAGCTTCGGAATTATCCTCACTCTATAACTAGCGCTAATAATGTGATGCAATTATTGAAGGGAAGCAAGTTAGTTAGTCTCAGAGAACTTAGAAAAACTGTTCATGATCCATACTCAATTAGGTGTGCTCCAGCTGTTCACGGTAGCGTTAGGTACTCTCTTGAATTCGCTAGAGAGATCGTTGAGATAGAGATAAATTCTGTTAATGATAACCCATTGTTCTTTGAAAGTGAACCTCATTGTAGAAGTGGCGGACACTTTCATGGTCAACCAATAGCTCTGGCCTCGGATGTATTAGGAATAGGATTAACAACGCTAGGAAACATATCGGAGAGGAGAATTAACCTCCTGATGACTCCTGAATTAATATGGGCTAGCGGCAAAGAAGAATTATCATCATTCCTTATCCCAAAAGGGAAAGAGGGATTGCATAGTGGTTTTATGATTGCTCAATACACCGCTGCCGCGCTCGCAGCTGAGAATAGAACGTTATCTAATCCAGCAAGTGTTCACTCGATACCTACTAGTGAGAACTTCGAGGATTTTGTTAGTATGGGTGCTACTGCTGCAAGGAAAGCTAGAAGCATTCTAGAAAACACTGCTTATATAATCGCTATAGAGCTTATTAGCGCTGCACAAGCAATAGATATGCGCGATCCAGATAAAGCCGGTTTCGGAACCAAAAAAGCTTACGAAATCATTAGGAGACATGTATCTATGGTGGATAAGGATAGACCGCTTTATAGAGATGTGGAGAAAATAAAGCAACTAGTATTATCTGGAGAGTTAATAAGGGAGTTAGAGAGGAATAGTAAAATAAAACTACAATAACTGTTTATTCTTGCTTATAAATCCATGAAAGGTTCTCTAAATCCTATTTATTATTTTGAGTTTAATTAGTCAGAAATTTTTTATCTATAGTACCTTCTAAATTTCTGTTGAATGATTCTTCTGGTGGATTAAGATGACTGGAGCAAAGTTTGATGTTCATGATTTAAAGTTCTTTGAGCTATTAGAAAGAAGCAAGGAAGTGGAAAAAGTTAATGTTGGGTTAATTGGGGTTCCATATGATGGCGCTACTAGAGGTAGACCTGGAGCTAGATTCGCTCCAAGAGAGATTCGAGCAAGATTATATAGTTATAGTTCTTACTGCATTGATTATGATGTTGATCTAGCTAACTTATCAATAAGGGATTTCGGTGACATTGATGTTAACTTTGAGAGCTTTGAGCTAGTTAAGCAGGAGATCATGAATCATTTATCTGGAATCTCTAGGAAAGCTGATACATGGGTTATTTTAGGCGGTGATCACTCAATTACGGAACCCGTCTTAAGCGCATTTAGCCAGGGAATTAAGGGTAAGATTGGATTAATAATACTGGATGCTCACCATGACTTAAGGGAACTTGAGGGAGGCCATATTAGTAGCGGTATGGTTGTTGGTAACATTATCCGGAATATGGGAGATAAAATCAATCCAAGAAATATTGCTCAGATAGGTATTAGGGGATTCGTTAACTCTAAGTATTACGTTGATAAAGCTAGGGAGCTAGGCATAATGATTTACACATCCAGGGATGTAAGGAGACTTGAGGTCTTAAAGATTATTAATGAAGTGATTGAAGAACTAGGGGATGTAGACGGAATATATTTCAGTTTCGATGTAGATAGTGTAGATTTCATCTATGCACCAGGCGTGAATGCTCCATCAATTGGGGGTATATATCCGTGGGATGTATTCGAGGTAGCTTATGAGCTAGGAGGGAACAGCAAGGTTTTCGCTATGGATGTTACGGAGCATGCTCCAACCTATGATGTAGCTGGAGTAACCACTGATCTAGCTGCAAATGCAATCCTCTATTTCCTTGCTGGTGTAGCTAGGAGGTTATCTGAATGAAGAAGAGTGCGGATATACTTATCTTGCATGCTTCCGAGTTAGTGACTCTAGATGGTTACTCAGATAAACCAGCAGTTAAGAGTGATATGAGAAATCTCGGCATAATTAGGGATGGTGCGGTAGCTATTGAGAATGGCAGGATCATTGATGTCGGTAAATCAAGTTCATTAGCAGAGAAGTATAGTGCTGAAACAGTGATAAATGCTGATAAAAAAATAGTCTTACCAGGATTCATTGACGCCCATACACATCTCCTATTCCTCGGTTCTAGAGAAGAAGAATTAACATATAAGCTAGAGGGAATGAGCTATCTAGAGATCTTGCAGCGTGGAGGAGGAATACTGAAAACTGTGAGAGAAACGAGAAGTGCTAGTATTCAAGAGCTCGTGAAAGCAGGAATAGAGAGATTGGATAACATGCTTGTGCATGGAGTAACTACTGTTGAGGGTAAATCTGGGTATGGACTTGATGTTGAGAACGAGATAAAGATGCTTGAAGCTTATAAAATCCTTAATGAGAAGCATGTCGTGGATGTAATACCAACCCTACTAGCTGCGCATGCGATTCCCCCAGAATATAAGGATAATCCTGATGAATATGTGGATTTAATTATTGATGAGATAATCCCGAAAGTAGCAGAAAGGAAACTAGCGAGATTCAATGATGTATTTGTTGAAAAAGGAGTGTTTACGATAGAGCATGGAAGAAGAATCCTTCTACGAGGCAAGGAGTATGGTTTAGTGCCTAAGATTCATGCCGATGAAATAAATTATCTTGGTGGAGCCGAGTTAGCTGGGGAAGTCGGTGCAATTTCGGCTGATCATCTAGCTAGAGCATCTGATAAGGGATTAAAGATTCTTGCTGATAAAGGAGTAATCGGAGTTCTATTACCGACAGCTCCAATGGTTCTAATGGATTACTCTTATCCTAACGCAAGAAAAATGATTAATATGGGGGTTCCAATAGCTATCGCCTCTGATTTCAACCCTAACTGCTGGGTGGAGAATATTCAGGTCCCAATGTTTATGGCTACATACTTCCTTAAGATGACTCCAGCGGAAGTAATAACTGCTGTAACGATCAACGCAGCTCACGCAATTGGATTAAGTCACGAAGTAGGCAGTATTAGCGTTGGGAAAAAAGCAGATATAGTTATTCTCGATGTACCATCACACTACTGGATAAACTATAAATTCGGCACTAATCTCGTTGACACAGTAATAAAGAACGGAAAAATAGTTGTAGAGAAAGGAAAACTAAAAAATAGAGAAATTAGAAGTTGATTCATTTATTCCTTAAATTTCTTCGCCCTTTCACTTAAATTGTTTAATGCGTAATCAGGCCAAGTATCCTTATCTGGCGGATACCAAACCTTCTTCTCCCTAGCAACCCTCTTAGATTTCTCGTAACCAGCATCAACATGCCTAATAATACCTAATCCAGGATCAGTAGTCAGCATAGTTACAAGCCTCTTCTCCATTTCCTTGGTACCATCAGCTACTAAACCGAAACCGGCGTGCAGAGATAATCCAATACCTACACCGCCGCCGTGATGGAAGGCTACCCAAGTAGCTCCAGCAATAGCATTCAATAAAGCGTTGAGTACAGGCCAGTCAGCTATAGCATCTGATCCATCCTTCATGCCTTCAGTTTCCCTGGTTGGTGACGCGACGCTACCTGCATCCAAGTGATCTCTACCAATCCATATAGGACCTGATAACTCTCCTTTTCTAACCATCTCATTAATTATTTTCCCGAATCTTGCTCTCTCACCATATCCTAGCCAGCATACTCTAGCTGGTAATCCCTGGAACTTTACTTGTTCTTTAGCTTTCATTATCCATCTCACTAATCCTTTATTATACTTGAATTCTCTAATAATCACGTCATCTAGCTTATAGATATCTTCTGGATCCCCAACAAGACTAGTCCATCTGAATGGTCCTCTTCCCTCCTGGAATAACTCTCTCACATACTCATGAACGAACCCGGGGAATTCGAATGCCCCTTCATAACCAGCCATCTTAGCTTGATACCTTATACCGTTACCATACTCAAATACTACAGAACCCTTCTTCATGAAACCTACCATTGCTTTAACATGCTCAACAATACTCTTCTTTGCAAGCTCCAGATACTTCTTGGGATCACTCAACCTTAATTCATCAGCTTCCTCCCTACTGATTCCAGCTGGATAATAACCTCTCAAAGGATCATGAGCAGCTGTCTGATCAGTAACTACATCAGGAATGATTCCTCTCTTCAATAATTCGGGATAAACTTCAGCAGCATTACCTAGTAACCCAACACTTAGAGGTTCTTTATCTCTTACAGCGTTCTTAACCATCTCTAATGCTTCATCTAGATCATCAGTCCACTCCATTAAGTAACCAGTCTTTATCCTACGCTCAATAGCTTCCTTTCTAATTTCAACAAATAAACCAACTCCATCATTCATCGTTACAGCTAATGGTTGAGCGCCACCCATCTCACCTAAACCAGCACTGAGAACAAATCTACCTTCGAGTGAGCCACCGAAATGTTTAGCTGCTGCAGCTGCGAAAGTCTCATACGTTCCCTGTAGAATTCCTTGAGTACCGATATAACACCAGCTTCCAGCAGTCATCTGCCCGTACATAATTAAACCTTTTTGCTCTAGTTCAAGGAAGTAATCCCAGTTCGCCCATTTAGGTACTAGAACACTATTTGACATCAACATTCTCGGTGCGTATTCATGAGTTTTGAATACTCCAACTGGTTTACCACTCTGTATTAGTAGAGTGTCATCGGGATCCATCGCTATCAGTGTCTCAACTATGTACTCTAATGCCTCCCAGTTCCTCGCAGCTTTTCCCGTACCTCCATAAACAATTAGTTTCTCTGGATCCTTAGCTACGTTTGGGTCAAGAACATTAAAGAGCATTCTTAGTATTCCTTCTATCTGCCAGTTAGCTGTGTGTAATTCATCGCCAGTTATAACGTGAATATCACGTCTCCTAACCATTGATAATGGATCGGCCATTTCTCTACACCAATGCATTTTTCATAAAAAATCCTTTAGAATTAAAACAAATTTACAATTTTTTTAATTAATTAATTAGAGAAAAAAATGTAATTAATTTTTCTCGTATTTATAACGAACCTTCAAGTGTTTAATGTTGATTAAAATTATGAATCTAGAGGAGTGCGAGGGAAGAAAATTATTGTTCTTTTCTTCTTAATCTAGGAATGAATCTTGGAACCCTCCTGGAGTATTCAACGTATGCTTCCCCAAATTTCCTAATCGCTTCGGGTTCCTCAACTTTTATAACAAATATTATTACTAGTGAGACTAGAATTGGAGCGATTACTAAGACAAAACTCATAGAACCTAGAAGCAAACCGAAACCAATAATAAATAGCATGATTCCAGTGTGATGCGGATGTCTAATATAACTGTAAATCCCGCTAGTCACTAGCGTATCAGTTTCTCCAAAGCTTTTCTTCTCTCTCATACCATATTTCTTTAATGCCCGTCCGGATGCTCTCAAAAGGAGGAAGCTAATTATGATGATTACTGCTCCCACGCTACGAATATATATGTTGAGAGAAGGGAGAATTAATATTGAATCAAGAAATAATGCTGAGATAGTTCCAGCTGTAAGAAATGTTACCCACATTACTGCTCTCTTCTTCATTTTATCCATTTTTAACTACCTTAATCAAAATCCTAAACAATGCCAAAAATACTTAAAACAATTTATAAAAAATCAGTTGAGAAAGTTTATTAATGATTTCTTATAACTCCACGTTTTTCCCGAATTTTTTCCTAATTCTATTCGATAAGGTATAGTACCAATCCGGCACTCTAATATCACTAATTATTCTTCCTGGAGTATATGGCTTAATATCCAGAACTAGTGTTCCATCAAATAGATCTAATCCATCTACATAAAGAATATTTCCAATTCTTTTAACTAGTTTAACTACTGTCAAGGCTATTGGATTTGGTCTATGTGGAGAATCAGAACAAAAAACACCCACTTCAGGAACATCAGAGATATCTATTCCCAATCTAACCCATTTCCTGGGCCTTATCCTTAGAACTCTCCTTTGCTCTTCAGTAACTTTATGTAACCAAGCAATAATGATCAAGTGAGAGAAACCCTCAATTCCTTTCAACCCTGCCTCATACTCTCTGAAAATCTCTATTTGCCCATCAACTCCACTAATAGAGGTTCTTATTTCATTATCGTCATGAATCGTGTGCACGACACCAATCACTTTAATCTCTAGATTAATCACTTTATCACCATCCTAACCAATACTAAACAAGAAACTGACTTAAAATATTTTTAATTTTAAGTTAAAAAATATTTTGGCTATCTCATTTCTCGGATACCCAAATAACAGCAAGCTAAATTTCATTTAACATTTTTTTAAAAAAATAAATATCTAGAAATATGCAATATCTGATGTTCAACTCATATAGAAGACATTATCTATTTTCTCTATCTAGCAAGTAATCATTGATTTAATTTTTTTCAACTTGTTTCGATTGTTATAATAAACTTATGTATTTATGGCATATGGTAACATTAATCATACAAACAAAATCAATATAAGACACTAATAGATATAATAAATTTTCTTAAATGTATATAATTTGAAAAAGAACTAAATAAAATCTTGTTTAACTAAAATTTTTGAAAGATGAATGTTTAGAGAGGATTATTACTTGCTACGATATGAGGTGGATTTTACTTGTTAAATGAAAGAGTTGGAGTTTTTGTTTGTCATTGCGGTAGAAACATAGCTAGTACTGTTGATGTTAAGAAGGTTGCTGAGGAGATAGCTAAGCACCCAAATGTAGTTTTCTCAACGGATTATAAATACATGTGCTCTGATCCAGGACAAAAACTGATTAAAGACGCAATTAGGGAAAATAAATTAACAGCTGTTGTTGTAGCTGCTTGCTCACCAAGCATGCACGAGACAACATTTAGGAAAGTTTGCAAGGACATGGGACTTAACTGGTATAAGTGTGAGATAGCTAATATTAGGGAGCAATGTTCATGGGTTCACACTGATATGAAGAAAGCTACTGAGAAAGCAATTAAGATTGTTAAGAGTACTGTAGAAAAGGTTATTAGAAATGAACCATTGACTCCAATAGAACTAGGTATTAAAAAGAGATGTCTAGTTATTGGTGGCGGAATTGCTGGGATGCAAGCTGCTCTAGATGTAGCTAATGCTGGTTATGAGGTCATACTTGTTGAGAAATCTCCTACTCTAGGTGGAAGAATGGCTCAGTTAGCTGAAACATTCCCAACACTTGATTGCGCTCAATGCATACTCACACCTAAGATGGTTGAAGTTGCTAGGCATCCCAAAATAAGGATTTTGACCCTCTCTGAGGTTATTAATGTTGATGGTTTTGTAGGGAATTTTAGAGTAAGGATAAAGAAGAATCCTAGATATATCGATGTTGATAAATGCATAATGTGTGGAGACTGTGAGAAAGTTTGTCCCGTGAGTGTGCCTAATGAATTTGATAGAGGTTTAACTCTAAGAAAAGCTATCTATATTCCCTTCCCCCAAGCGGTTCCACCAGCTTATGTAATTGATCCAAACGCTTGCTTAGGATTAAACCCAATCATTTGCGGAGAATGCGCTGACGCTTGTGAACAACAAGCAATAAATTATGATGATAGTGTACAATACATAGAGGAGGAGGTAGGAGCAATAATCGTAGCTACGGGTTACGAGCTTTATCCAAAGGAGAAAATAGGTGAATATGGTTACGGCAAATACATAGATGTGATAGATTCGTTACAATATGAGAGATTATTATCCTCTACAGGACCGACTGGAGGAAAAATTGTTAGGCCAAGCGATGGTAAAGTACCTAAGAGAATAGCTTTCATTCAATGCGTTGGATCTAGAGATGTTAATCATGTAGAGTATTGCTCGAAGATATGTTGCATGTATACTGCAAAGCATGCATTGATGTATAAGCATCTAGTCCCAGATGGGCAAGCTTACGTATTTTATATTGATATTAGAGCAGCTGGTAAAGGTTATGAAGAATTTATTAAAAGGGTTCAGGAAGAATACGGAGTAATATACATCAGGGGAAAAGTATCTAAGGTCTATGAGGAAGATGGGCAACTAATTGTTCAAGCTGTTGATACTTTGTTAGGAAAAGAACTAGAAGTACCAGTGGATATGGTGGTTCTAGCAATGGCTATAATTCCGAGGAATGATGCTAAGCATTTAGCTGAAATACTCAAAGTACCAACTGATAAATACGGCTTCTTCCAGGAAGTACACCCAAAGTTAAGGCCTGTTGAAAGCGTTACGAACGGTATATTCTTCTGTGGAGCTGGTCAAGCGCCAAAAGATATTTCTGAGAGTGTCGCGCAAGCAAGTGCTGCAGCTGCTAAAGCAATAGATCTACTGTCTCAAGATGTGATTTATCATGAACCAATAATAGCTCACATAAATACTGACTTGTGTAGTGGATGCGGTGTCTGCGAATCTGTATGTCCATTTGGTGCAATTAAGATTGTTAATAAGAGAGCGGAGATAAATGAGATTTTATGCGAGGGTTGTGGAGCTTGCTCTGCTGCTTGCCCAGCTGGAGCAATACAGTTAAAGAACTTTAGGGATGAGCAGATAGTATCTATGCTTAAGGCCGTTTTATAGGAGAGAGGTGAAATATTAATGAAGTCTAATGGTTTCGAACCAAGAATTATAGCTTTTTTATGTAGATGGTGCGCGTACGCTGGAGCGGATTTAGCTGGTGTTAGTAGATTAGAGTACCCACCAAATATAGTTCCAATTCTAATGCCTTGCTCAGGGAGAGTGGATGCACAATATGTCTTACTTGCATTCAAAAATGGTGCAGACGGTGTTTTAATAGGGGGATGCCATACTCCAAACGACTGCCATTACATCTCTGGTAATTATAAAGCATTAAAGAGGTATGCATTGCTAAGGAAATACTTGAAGGATATTGGTATTAATCCTAGGAGATTGAGGATTGAATGGATTTCAGCTACAGAGGGGCAGAAATTCGCTAGAGTCATTGAAGAATTCACTAACGAATTAAAGAAGTTGGGGCCTCTCAAATTGAGGTGAGTGATTTTGGAGAAAATTAAAGTTGCTATAGTTCCTGGTGCAGCTTGCGGTGGATGTGATGTTGCTCTAGCTAATCTTGGAGAGAAATTGCTTGAGGCAACAGAATTAATCGATATTGTGTTTTGGCCCACTGTTGCTGATTTCAAGATAGAGGATCTAGAAGCTGTTCAGAGCATTGATGTTGGGATATTTCTTGGTTCAATTAGATTGGAGGATCATGTTAAGAAAGCTAAGCTACTTAGAGAAAAAGCTAAATATGTTGTAGCTTTCGGTACGTGCGCTATATATGGTGGTTTATTCGGGTTAGGAAATCTTGCTACTAGAGAGGAAATACTGAAAAAAGTGTATCTTGATACTCCCTCAACCGATAACCCTGAGGAGAAATTACCAGCTCAGAAAGTTAAGATAGATGGTGTAGATATTACTCCACCAGCTTTAACTGAATGGAATATGCCTCTGAATAAGGTTATTAATGTTGATCTCTACGTGCAGGGATGCCCACCTATTAAGGACTCAATAAATCATTTCTATGAGATTCTAGCTAGTTACGCTAGTGAGAGAAAACCGATTGAGAAGGGTTTAACTATTCCTGGTGTAAAAACTTTATGCGATATTTGCCCGAGAGAAAAACCTGAAAAAATAGTGATAAAGAGTTTCAAGCGTGTTCATGAGGGTAAGATTGATGAGAATTTATGTTTCTTGGCACAGGGAATAATTTGCTTGGGACCAATAACTGTAGCTGGTTGTGGAGCAGCATGCATATCCGTTAATATGCCCTGTAGAGGATGTTTTGGGCCACCACCAGATATTCTAGATAGAGCTGGTAAATTCATCTCTACGATAGCTTCCCTAGTCAAGATAGATAAGGAAAAAGAGCTTAGTGATGAGGAATTAATAAGGATAGTTCAAGAGATAGCTGATCCCGTTGGAACATTCCATAGATTTACTTTCTCGTCTGGAATAATAGATAAGAAGCAGGAGGATGTTTAAGAATGAAGTTGGTTAAGATAGAGCCAATATCTAGATTAGAGGGGGAAGGAAGAATATTAATTATTGTTGATGATTCAGGTAAAGTAAAGGATGTTTACTTCGAGATACTGGAATTAAAGGGATTCGAGAAATTCTGTATTGGAAGACCCGTTGAAGAAATGCCTAGGATAGTTACTAGAATCTGTGGAGTATGTCCATGGGCTCATCACATGGCATCAGGCAAAGCTGTCGATGGAGTCTTTGGAAGAGAGCCGACACCCACTGCAAAGAAAATTAGGGAACTAGCTTATTGCGCTCATCAGATTGATAGTCACGCATTACACTTCTATTTCCTTGCAGCTCCAGATCTATTGGTATCTCCAAATGCTAGCAAGGCGGAGAGGAATGTCATTTACTTATTCAAGAAGCATCCTGAAATAGTTAGAGAAATCGTTAAGCATAGAAATTATGCAGTTAAGATCGAGTCAATGATTGGTGGTAAATCAATTCACCCAGTTTGCTGTGTTCCCGGAGGAGTAAGTAAGCCTCTGGATAAAGAGAAAGTAGAGAAGATCTCTGAGATGGCTAAGGAGCTTGTTAAATTCTCTGAGAAGTGGATAGATAATTGGGAGAGAAACATATTTGATAAGTATCACGATTTAATAATGAGTAGAGATAAGTATTATTTAGAGACATACTACATGGGATTAGTTAACCGGAGAGATAATAGCTTGAATTTCTATGACGGAGACATAAGAGTAGTTGACACTAAAGGTAGAGAAGTACATAGATTCAAGCCAAGTGAGTACCTTAATTACATAAGTGAGAGAGTCGAGCCCTGGACATACACGAAGTTCCCTTACTTAAAGAAGATAGGGTGGAAAGGATTCGTGGATGGTCAGGATAGCGGTGTTTATAGGGTTGGTCCACTAGCGAGACTAAACGTTATCGAGAAGATATCAACAGAGAAAGCTCAACAAGCTTATGAGAGGTATCTTGCTGCTGGTGGAAAACCTGTTCACTTCTCAATGTTCGCTCATTGGGCAAGATTAATAGAGATGCTTTATGCAAGTGAGAGGATTCTTGAATTAACGCAGGATGAAGATATTCTAAGTGATGATGTTATTAATTTTGATGGAGAATACGTAGGAGAAGGATTCGGTGTTGTTGAGGCTCCAAGAGGAATTCTATATCATCACTATCAAGCTGATGAAAACAAATTAGTTACGATGGCTAACATGATTGTTCCAACAACGCAAAATAATGCTCCCTTATGCATAGATATTAAGAAAAGCACTATCAATATAATTAATGGTGGAGAGATAACTGAGGCTGCTTTAAATAGAATAGAGATGGCTTTCAGAGCTTATGATCCATGTTTAGCTTGTTCAGCTCACTCATTACCGGGGAGATTACCGATCAAAATAGAGATTTATGATGCGAACGGTCACTTGATTAATGAATTTAGGAGAGATTGAATGAAGACACTTATAATCGGTGTTGGGAACCCCATAGCTAGTGAGGACATGTTTGGTATACTTGTCGCTCAAAAACTAGAGAGAATACTGAGTGATAGTAGTGATGTAGAAATAGATTACTGCGTTGAAAGCGGAGTAAGACTAGCTGAGAAATTAATTGGTTATGATGAAGTAATAATAGTTGATGCAATTAGGGATAAAAATAACGGGAAACAAGGAATAAAAATAATTGATTTAAGCGAGTGGGATGACGAGTTCAAGACCCCATTAATTCCCCACGATTTCGATTTTTTAACTGCTGTTAAAATTATGAAAGAGGCTTTTAAGGAAGAATTCCCTAAGAGAATTATTATTTTGGGTTATTTTTTGTCTAAGAAATTAAGGATTTCGGATGATGCTTCGCGAAATTTCCTATCTAAGGTTGATGAAGCTGTTAGAATTATTTTAGGTATGGTGAAGAAGAATGAGGTTAATTATTAGTGATGAATTAGCTAAAGATGTTTATAGGATTAGCGGCCAGAATGTATATGCTTGTTATCAATGCGGTAAATGTAGTGGTGGATGCCCAGTTATATCCGAAATGGATTATCTACCTAATCAAGTTATCCACATGATACAGATCGGTGATGAGACTGCATTAAAGGCGAATGCCATATGGTTATGTGCATCATGTTTCACATGCACAATAAGGTGCCCTAGAGGTGTTGATTTAGCCAAAGTTATGGAGGCTCTTAGGTTAATCATATTGCGGAAAGGTATTAATAGGATCGATCTAAGGAAGCTTAAGAATCTTCATGAGTACCCGCAGATAGCTTTAATAGCTGCATCAAGGAAGTATACTGGGTGAGAAATATGAAGCTCCTTTATTTCCCCGGATGCTCTCTCAAAAATTTTGCGCAGAGTTACGAGAAGAGTGCTATTGCTGTTGCTAAAGAGTTGGGAATAGAGCTAGTGGAGTTAAATCGATGGAATTGTTGCGGAGTCGTTTATGGATTAGCGAGCGATAGTTTTGCGCATTATGTTGGTGCTTTCAGAGATCTAATCAGGGCTCAACAACAGGTTAATGAAACTGGAAACGAATACCTTGTTGCTTTATGCTCCATGTGTTATCAAGTACTAAGCAGTTTGAATTATAGATTATCAATAGATAGGGAGGCTTTAGATAGGTTAAATAGATTTATGGATGATGAGGAAGACTACTTAGGAACAATTCAAGTAGAGCACTTCCTGAAAATTCTTGCCGACCTGGTCGGTTTTGACAAGATTAAGACAAAAGTGAAGAGAGATTTATCAGAATTAAAGATAGCACCTTACTATGGATGCATGCTAGTTAGACCCAAAGAAATAGCTATTGATGATCCTGAAGATCCAACTATAATGGAGAAATTAATTGAGGCTGTTGGTGCTGAACCCGTGAGCTATCCTTTTAGAACTGAGTGCTGCGGATCATATAACGTCGTAGTAAATAAAGACGTAATTAAAGAGAGAACAAAGAAAATCCTAGGACCATTAATAAAGAAAAATGTCGATGCTGTAATCACTGTATGCCCTCTCTGTAAATTCAATCTAGAACAAGGATTAAAGCTAGCTCGTGACGAATTAGGACAAAGCAACATAAAGATTTTGTACTTCACAGAGTTACTAGCACTGGCAATTGGACTTGATGACACAATAGATAAAGAAGCTTTAGAATCATTAAAAGTAAAAATAAAAGAAAAAAATGATTCCTAAAGAAACTCGTGCCTAGATATGTATTTAATGTCATTATATTATTATGTATAATTAATATTAATTTCTTGTTACAGATGCATCAAGATTTGATAAAACAATCTTCCAGCATCATTTTTTAAAGCGTAAGAAATCACTAGTTACTAAAATAAACGTTTTTATTTTCTAGATAAAATGAATCACATCTATTGCCAATAGAGATAGTTTCTCTCTAATTAAAATAAGAATCATGATCTACTCAAAATTATCGGTATTAGGTATAAATCAGTTAAATCTAGCATTGCTCTAGATAAATAAGATTTTAAATACAAATCCTCAGATTAGTTATTTAAAGGTGAATGAATGTGCCCTTAAAACTTATATTCAGCAAACCAATTTCACAAATTGATAAATTAATTATGGATCTCTCGAAGACGCTAGTTAGAGAGCTTGGTGAGTCCTTGCTCCTAGTAGAGACACATGAGGGCTCTGATGGGAGTAATGTCAGGATTCTTGTTAGAGAGAAAAGTGATAGTGTAGTTGAAAAGATCTTTAACGCAATAGAGGAGGTAGAGAGGAGAAATAATAAGCCAGGAGAAATAATCCCAGACATAGTGACTCCAGATGAGTTATAAGGTGTATCTCAATAAATTCAGAATACTTCGCCATGAAGCTCTTGTAGATCTAAATACAGGTTGCTATAATAAGGCTGTATCAGCATTATGGTTCTCGCTTGAAGCATTATTAAAAGCACTAATTATCAAGGAAAAGAAGACTCCACCAGAGAAATCGGGGAAATTAATTGGATTAGCGATACGATACCTGTTTCACGACATCAGTGATCCAGCTATGCTTTCGAGATTGCTGATTTCTCTTCATTATAGGCGTCTCGAGATAGATCATAGAAGGAGAATATCTGATAAAGAGTATGCTGAAAAGTCTTTAGAAATATATAATAAAGCAATAGTATTGATTAGGGAGAAGTATCCATGGATAAGTGAGATTTAGATATCAAGAATATAGATATTGCCTATCCCATTAGAGACATCAACATTTATGAATCTGATTCCTTTCACAACGATTTCTCTACGAGTTAAATATCTCGGATCCACATGACCAAAATAAACATACTTAACCTTATTATACCTCAATACTAATTCACCCAATTTATCGCTACCAAGGTAAGCGTTCCAGAAATCATCTTCATTATTCTTAACGAGGATGAATTCTCTAAGTGGAACGAAATGGAGAAGAACTATAATTACTTTAATTGTACTGTTGCTCGCTCTATTTAACTGTTTCTCAAGATTCCTAAGATTCTTATCCAGGATCTCTTCAGCTCGCATATTGAACCTAGTGTAGACGAAATCATTCTATTGGGAACCAAGATAATATCCTTGATCAAGCATTTTCCTATTTATGCCTAAGTGCCATGCAGCAAATCTATAATCATACCATCCTGGAACACCGACGAAAGCAATATCATCCACTACGTATATTCTATCCCAGAGAAGGAAATCTCTGAATGAGCGAAAAATACTTCTATAGATATGAATCAGATCCCAGGAGGAATGCCCTCTCTTCTTAGCTGTATTAGATAGCCAGAAATCATGATTACCCATAACAGCAATTACTTTAGCGCTTGATTTCTTGTGGATCACTATATAATCAAAATCATCACTACTTATCAAGTCAAGAAATTTACTGAATAATTCTCCTTCCCTCGGATAGTGAATATCACCGATAAATAAAATCCGCATAAAAACCAACCGATAATAATTAAATCAGACCTAAAATTCTCTTAATAACTCAAATCGACTAGATATTAAATAAAATTCATACTTATACAACTAAAAACGCAAAGAAAATAAACTAAGAAGTAATACCATATAATGATTAGGCCTAATGGGAAAAAACTTAGATATTAATAGGAAAAATTAACTCAGAAACTATACCTCATAGATATTAGCTGAAATCTTAGTCAGTCATATCAGTAACTTCAACTACCTAAGGGAGATTCAAGCATTAATTATTTTGTTTCATCTTAGATAATTCTAGAAGCTTCCTAACTAATCTACGAGTGTTCCACTCAACAATAATACCCTCTCTATTAGCTAAATCCATAACCCCTTTCTCAATCTCACCAGTATAAGAGAAAACTACTAAAACATCAGGTTTAATTCCTTCCTTCTCCTCCAAGATCTTAGCACCCCTAATAACTTGATCGATATCTCTAAGATCACACCTCTTACAAATCTCAATAGCTGCAATAAATCCATCAGTCTCAACAACTACATCTACATAGGGAATATTGGGAAAATGATGAAAAACATCAAACCCCCGTTTACTCAGGAACGTATTTAAATCCATCACAACCTTTGTCTCAATAAGCTCGCCCCTCATCCTAGCAACCTCGCCTATTAACGAATTCAATGTCAATTCCGTCCTCCTCTGAGCCTCAGCTAGCTGATCAACCCTAGCAGCCAATTGATTAAGCCTCTCCTCCGTCCTCCTCTGAGCCTCAGCTAGCTGATCAACCCTAGCAGCCAATTGATTAAGCCTCTCCTCCGTCCTCCTCTGAGCCTCAGCTAGCTCGCTTAGTTTTTCTTCTGTTTTTTCCTGAGCTTTAGTTAGTTCTGAGATGCTGATAGTTAGTTTGTTGAGCGCGTCTGCCATGTCTTTTAAGATTTCCCTTAGTACTTTGTTGGTTACTTTTTCAACTATTTTGTTAATTAGGTTATCTATGTTTGTCTCATTAATGCTTACCATATTACTCTCCAGTGAAAGTGTTCAAGTTTTTAATATTAACTAAGGGCGTGTTTTTTGAATAAAAACTTATCAGTAATTAATAAGGATAATATAGTGATAAGGCATTGATAACCAATAATAATATTACTAGCTTAGAGAAATAAATTTACGCAAAAAGAAAGATCAAAAATAGTATAGTAAAGGATAAAGCTATCACTTACATAACGATAATTTTAACATTACACCTATAGTTCTATTTCATGATCACCATACTTAAAAGCAATAGCAATGATTAAGAAAAGTTTACATTGATATGTATCCAAGAGATAATTAAATATTATTTTGCTTGATAATTAAAAAAGAATGCGAAGAGGAATTGCTCACATTCGGTTTATTTCTTTCCATCTATGTTTACGAGCAAGTTCATGGAGAATTTTATTTGCTGTTTATCTAAATTCCTTATTTATTATATCACTTATATCTCTTGGTTTCACGTCCCTAACAGGAACCATTCTCTTTAACTGCGGATACATATCTATAAACGTTGGTTTATTAACTTTATAGAAGATGCCGATTGGAACCTTATCACCCATCTCTTCAACCTTTCTGATGGCGCTAAAGTAATCTGTTGGATCATAATCAGTATCCTCGAGCTTATAGATTCTCTCTCTCCAGAACTTATAGGTATGGAGAGCATCCCAAACCACGCATGGTTGGAGAACATCAATGAAAGAGAAACCATTATGCTTAACAGCCTCCTTTATTAACCAGGCTAAATGCTGTACATCCCCAGCGAAACCCCTAGCCACGAATGTAGCTCCACTAGCTAAGGCTAATCTTAGAGGATTTATTGGTTCTTCAGGATTCCCACGTGGGGTAGTTCTAGTTTTTTCTCCCTTCTCAGTGGTCGGTGTTACTTGACCAGTTGTTAAGCTGAATCTATGATTATTATGAACTATGTATGTTACGGGAATATTCTTTTTGGCGGCATGAATTAAATGAGCGACTCCGATAGCATAAGCGTCACCATCTCCAGCGTGACCAATAACTTTTAGCTCTGGGTTAGCTAGCTTGATTCCTGTTGCTACGGGTAAAACTCTGCCGTGAATAACGTGAAAACTGTTTACATTTATGTAACCATGAATCTTACCGTGACAACCTATACCAGTGACAACCACGAACTTCTCTATATCTATGTTTAGCTCTGAAGCAAGCTCTATTATAGCTCTCTTAAGCGCTGTTAATATTCCGAAATTACCGCATCCTGGACACCAAGTATTTTCAGCAGGAGTATCAAGCATCTTTATATCTAGCTGCGTCATTTAATCACCCTCTTTAACATTTCATATAATTCTAATTGATTAAACATCCTGCCATTATACTTATTTATCCTATGCTCTATATAGTATCCCGTATGCTCTCTCACTAATCCAGCTAACTGCGAAGTCTTATTATTCTCAATATCAATGACTTGATCGCAACTATTCACGAAATCAGATACCTCCTTATCTGGAAACGGAGACATGAATATCACTTGCATAAATTTTGTTTTTATTCCATCGTCATTAAGTAGCTTCATAGCATCTATTATCACGCCCTTCGTGCTACCCCAGCCGATAGCGCATATCCTAGCGTCTTCATCTCCATGAATCTTAACAGGATTGTACTTCCTCATCTCTCTCTTCATGTACTCAAACTTCCTCCATCTCTTATCATTCATCGCTACAACCAAATCGGGATTCTCACTAGTATATCCCTCCTCTGTATGCTCGTTACCATCAGCTTTCACTATAGCGTTCTTTGTACCTAAGATAACTCTTGGTGAGACCCCATCCTCAGTTATCTTGAACCGCTTATACTTTCCATTAGCTTTCACATCCCATGAATCATATAACTTACCACGCTCTATAGGAATCATATTCCGCGAAAAGTCCTCGTCGGTAGTCCACCAATCCTCCCCTAAATGCTTATCCTCAATCAAAATCACTGGAACTTGATACTTCTCAGCAAGATTCAATGCAACCTGAGTATAAAAGAATGCCTCATTAACATCACCAGGAGCAATAACAAATCTAGGGAACTCGCCTTGAGAAGCATGCAAAACAAATCTTAAATCACCCTGAGATGTGTGAGTAGCTAATCCAGTGCTAGGCCCTTGCCTCTGAGCAAGCACGATTACAATAGGTGTCTCGCTCATAGCGGCTAGACCGAGGGCTTCCGTCATAAGGGAGAATCCTCCTCCAGATGTTGCTGTCATTGCTCTAGCACCAGCGTATGATGCTCCAATAGCTTGGAGTATAGCTGCAATCTCGTTCTCAGGTTGAATTACGATCATGTCTGTATCATATTGCTTGTTAACTAGGTAGTGGAGTATTGGGCTTGCTGGAGTCATTGGGTACGCTGAATAAAATGTTACTCCGCCAGCTATAGCTCCTAAGCTTATTGCTTCATTACCCGAGATCAATGTTTTTGGTTCAGCATTTATGTTTGGTTTAAAAGGTAGATCGATTCTGCATCCACAGTACTCCTCGGCGTACTGCATTCCTACATTAGCTGCTTTAATATTCATTTCTATTATTTTTTCTCTTCCAGCAAAAATTTTTCTTATCGCTTTATGGAGAAGTTCTATATCGAATCTCAATAAATATAGTGTTGCTCCGAGTGATAGCACGTTCATTGTTATTTTAGGAAGCTCGTTCTCTCGTAATAGCTTGGTGAACGGTATTGGAAGCTCTTGAACATCCTTGTTTCTTATGTATGGCTCAGCTTTAATCCTCGTTGAATCATACATTAGCACTCCTCCTGGCTCAATCTTATCAACTTGCCTCTTTATTGCTCTCTCATCAAAAGCTATAACCATATCGACTGTAGGCCAATGGGAATGAATAGGCTCCGGAGAGAAAACAACCTCAGCAAAATTATGGCCTCCTTGAATCAACGATGGGTACTCCCGATAAATATGAACATAGAGACCACTCAGCGAGAACGCCTTACCTAGAAACCACCCACCACGAATTATTCCGTAGCCAGCAGGACCACCAATAATTATTGCACCAAAATTCCTATTACGCACCAATTATAACACCAGTCTAAAGAAGTTTATGTAAAAATATTCACACAACCATGTTATTAAAAACTTTCTTATGAGTCCTCTTATCGGTTTAATAACGGGGTTATAATGTTCAGAAACGTTCTATAAAACGCTGTAAAGGTTTATGAAATCGTGTTAAGTTAATGAAACTCCCTATCTAAGTACTCGATATCGTCTCTAGATAATCTCCAACCCATTGCCCCCAAGTTCTCTTTAACATGCTCTATACTTCCAGCTTTAGGAATCGTTACTACACGAGGCTTAGATATTAGCCAGTTTAACGCTACTTGCGCAGCCGTCTTATTATACTTCTTACCAATTTCTGCAAGAATCTTGTTCCTAGCTAATCGACCATGCTCTAGGGGAGTATACGCTATAATCGTTATCTTCTCTCTCTGAGCATAAGGAAGAATATCCCTCTCAATACCCCTATCAGCTATACTATACTTCACTTGATTAGCCACAATATCCGTATAAGACAAATAACTCCTAGCCTCCTCCATCTCCCTGACACTGAAATTACTTATCCCAATAAACCGTACTAAACCATCATTAACCAATTTTTCTAATGCACGCATCACATCCCTCAGCGGCATGCCATGAACATACCAATGGATTAAGTACAGATCAATATACTTTGTTTTAAGCCTAGCTAAACTCTTTTTAGCAGCACTAATAACTCTATCATAACTGAGATTATTTGGAAGAACCTTAGTTATTATAAATAACTCCTCCCTATCAAAACCCTTAATAGATTCCCCAACTAATTCCTCAGCATGACCAGCACCATACATCTCAGCAGTATCAATCATCCTAACTCCCACATTTATAGCATCTCTAATCAATTTGATCCAATAATCATCTCTACTATAATCAGGAGAGAAAGTACCTCCAATCCCCCATGTACCTAACCCAATAGCAGGAATCTTAACACTAGTGTTCCCTAATTGCTTTAGATCACTAGCATCAATACTCATTACTACTCACCAAGACATACTTACTAGGACTTAATTAACAAAATTCTTTTAAAAAATAAATTTACCTTGTCTCAGGGAAACATTTGATAGATTAAATAGATGTGGTATGTTCACAAAACTAATATCACCATTTTCCCCAAATGTAAGATATATTATATTTTATAATAGATGAATATTATGAGGATTTTGGGTTATCCATTAACGAGGAGAGCTATTATATCAGGGATTGTTCTGGGTGTTATATTCTCTTTCATAGCTATGTATCTTTATTTAAAGATTGGTATAGTGGCTTTAGGTGGTACATTTCTTCTCGGATACTTAATACTTGTCGCTACTGGGAAGTATGATGCTAGTGAGAACGCGATATTAATGACTGTGAGTGGAGCTACCACCTTGGTATCTATGGCTTTTATTGATCCGATTGCTTCTCTCTATCTTTATAGTGATTATTTAACCCACAGTGTAGTGATAAATCCCGTGTTTTTAATAACTATTGCTCTATCTGGATCAATCCTAGGGATATTTGTTCTCTACCCATTATATAGGGAATTCATTAAATTGAAGTGGCCTATGGTTACTCCAATGGCTTACATTGTTAAGGTTCTGGAGAAAGAGGGTGCGAAAGAGTTGAGTTATGCTGTTAAAGGCATGGTTTTTTCCGGTTCTGTAAGCTCTATTCTATTGCTAAGCGATCTTTATCAAGTGGATCTAACTCAGCTCCCTCATAGGACAAAGCCTAAAAGTGTTTTCACCAGCATTAATATTAGCCCCCTATTTGCTAGTCTCGGATTCTTTATCTCCTTTAAGGGTTATGCCATTCTTTTAGCTGGCATTATTTACTCTATGTTGGTTTGGTTTCTTTTTGAGGGAGCTAATCCAGCAATACCTATTCAGGATCATTTCTTTAACCCCTATATTTATAGTGTTGCAGTTCCAATGATGATAACAACAGCTATATTAACTTTAATTGATTATAGTCATGGTTTAGGTAGATCATTTAAGAGTATGCGTGGTCAAGGGAAACTAAATCAATTATCTACATTCATTTCTCTTGCATTGATACCAGTGGTATCATACATATTACTTTCCCTAACAGAGCATTTATCTAGAGATATAGTGATGCAGGTTGTTGAAATAATACTCATCGCCACTCCTATCACATTTATCTCATCTATCTTTGCTGTTAGATCAGCTGGTGAAACTGGTTTCTCTTCAAGCTTTACGCTTGATGCTACATTGATCATTGTTCTATTCTTGATTAATGTGAATCTTGAATCAATCTTCCTTGCCTTCGCTATAATCTCTGTTTTTGAGTCAGTGACTATTTCCGTGATTAGGCGAATAAAGTTCGGGGATATAATCGGAGTTAATGCTCTAGATATAATTAAGGCTGTTGCTATAGGCAGTGTAACTGGATCTATTGTTGGACCAGTATTATTCTGGTTAATTAATGGTTATCAAGGTGGAGTGGGATCCAATATGTGGCCTGCTCCATTCGCGAAGTTATTGGGAGGCTACGTGTTATTGTTTTATATTGGGATTAGAGAGAAGAGATTACCGCCGATGGTTAATCCAGAGCTATTAATAATAAGCATAGTGCTGACTATTGCTCTATGGGTATTATTCAGGAAGATGAAATTAAAGCAATTATCACCAATTCTTATAGCTATTGGAATGATCATACCGCCATCATACTTATGGATAGGTTCCATTGGAGCAATTATTGATCTATACTTGCTGAGAAAATTTAGCTCTGATTTAAAGAGGTATCGTGTAGAGAGAAGCAAGTGGAACTCTCTTTTAGCAGGCATCGTGAGTGGAGAAGGAATTGTTATATTCATACTCACTCTAATCTCAATAATCCCTATAATACTCTCACTATAAGAATTAAACGCGCTAGATTATTGGAGCAAGAGGCCTAAAGATCATAAAAAATAAACCCATATAGATGCCTCAAGATCGTGCATATATTTTTAAATAGCATGATTTATCATGCTACTTTATGTTAAGGTGAGATTAAAATGAGTATTGTGATAAAAGCTCTAAAGAAAGCTAGAAAAGGAGGTAAAAAAGCAAGCCATGTCGTGATTCCAATTCCAAAAGAGAGTGGTATATCGCCTGGAGATAAAGTCATTGTGACTGTGTATTCTGATGGTAAGATTGTTATAGAGAAGATAAATGAGGAAGATATTGATGAAGAGATAATTAGAATTATAAGAGAAGGAGTTGAAGCTAAAGGCTTTGAGGGAGAAAGCTACAGAGATATAAGCAAAAATGCATATGAAGCATGCTCATGAGATCTATCTTAGATGGATGCTTAATAGTTCTATCTCTTGTGTAATAATCTCATTATATCTAAATATCTGAGGATTCTGGAGATGGGATTAAAGATAAAATAATGAATTAACCTCCATAAAATAATGTAGATATGCTTAAGGAGAATTAACATGGTTATTCTAAACAAGATCAGAGAGCTCTCATTCTTTAAGAACACGAAGATAAGTGAGTTATTGGAAGAAAAAATCCATACTAATGTTTTAATTAATGTTCAGGGGAACTATGGGTGCTTAGGCCCTAAATGCTCTGGATTAATAATAGTGAAGCTAACTGATTCAACAGCGCTAAAATCAATCATATTTCTTAATGAAAAGTTAGATGAAAACAAGTTTTATAGCATTAGAGCCAAAGTAAAGTATGATGTATATAATATCCCATACTGTGAAATAATTGATTCTAAGCCGCTACATATAGATGAAAACTGGTTCAAGCTTGCTTCAAAGAGAGAATTAACTAGCTTGCTAGGGAGTGACATAGATATCTCAGACATAATTATTTATCACAGAGATACCGTAAGGAAACATGTTTATAGTTCAGAAGAATTAATAAGTGACTTGAACTACGTGGAGGCTATAATAGATTTTAAAGCAACTCAATTGATTTTAATTTGGAAAAGCTCACCAATCATATCAGATATCCCAATAATAAAAAGAAATGTTTACATCATACCAATCTATGACTTATGGAGAAAGGAACTAGAGAAAGTCATTATAACGATAATGGGACATGTAGAGGAAATATAAAAGATTATATTCTAATGATATTTTGAAGCTCCAAAGATAAAATCTCCTAGATGATAATTCTAGTATCAATTATGCATTTAGAGAAG
>JALWRR010000035.1 GCA_026993975.1 Promethearchaeati archaeon
GGATTTTCTCCATACCTTGTATCGAAAACTTTTTTACCGACAATAAATTGTTTCTCTCCAAAGCCATTGTTAAATCTTTTGTTCATATAGTTTGCTATCATTGAGTCATAACTTGCAGTATGCTCATAAGCTTTTATCATCAAATCTCTTCAAAATTCAAAATTATCATTACCATTTTTTAAAGCTAAGTAAAAATTATTATCCCCTTTTGAAGAAAAACATAACAAATCAGGATTTATGAATGGAACTAGCTCTAAGTTTGGGTTAGAAATAGGTTCTTTATTAGGTATATAGTCATAACTTCTTTCAGGTAAATTTACGGCTATGCTTTCTTTTGGATTAGTTTCCTCGATACATTCTTTCTCTAAAGAAATAGTTTCTTTAATCGAAAGAGTATCCTTATCAATATTAGAGAGCAATCTTTCTATTTCATCAGATGTTACATTAATAGAATAAGCCCTATTAATTGCTTTTGATATTTTAGTAGAAACCTTTGCAGTATCAGAGAGTGTCCCATCTCCAAGCTTAGTGTAATAATGACAAAGTATCTCTTCTTTTGTATTGTTATCCCATTTTTTAGGAAGACTATTTAACAAAACACCTCCCTTTCTAGATGGAGAATACATGTACGATAAATCAGAGCTATTGCCTCCTCTAGTCTCTATATCTTTAAATCTATTTATATAGCTACCCACACCACCAATAGCCTCACCCTCATCATCAGAAATCATAGAAGTTGTTTTTATCATTAAAAAATCTCCTCAATAACATCGCTTACTTGTGAAGCGTAAGATACATTAATCTTACTTGTTAAGTATTCAGGTATATCTTCAAAATCTTTTTTATTATCAATTGGAATAATAACTTTTTTAATATTTGATCTTATAGCAGCTAATACTTTTTCACGTATACCTCCTACTGGAAGAACCTTACCAGATAGAGTAACCTCTCCAGTCATTGCTATAGAATCTTTGATTTTGCGATTAGACATGCGAGAAACCATGCAACATACTAAGGCTACACCTGCGGAGGGCCCATCCTTAGGGACCGCCCCTGCCGGAGCGTGGATATGAATCCTTTTATTTTCAAAATAATCCTCTGGAACACCAAATTTTTTATAATTGTTTTTAATAATGGAAATACTTATTTTAGCAGACTCTTGCATTACCTCACCAAGTCTTCCAGTTAAAATAGGAGACCCTTGCTCATCTAATCCTATAACCTCTAGCTTTAAGAGTTCCCCACCTACAGGAGTCCAAGCTAATCCTGTTACAATGCCCACACCATTCTTGTTATCCTCAATTGAGCTAAATCTAGGAACTCCTAAATAAGAATGAAGATTATCCTTGGTAAGTTTTATTGATTTCTCAAATCTCCCCTCAGCTTTCTTTTTAGCAACCTTTCTGAAAATCTTACCAATCTGACGTTCGAGCTCTCGAACACCAAACTCCTTTGTGTAATCACGTATAGTATATCTTATGATATTTTTAGGAATACTGACATCTTTAGGAGATAAGCCACATCTCTCTAATTGCTTAGGGATAACATATCTTTTTGCAATATCCACTTTTTCTTCTTCGCAATAACCACTTAAACTAATAATCTCCAATCGATCTCTCAGAGCGTGAGGTATCTTATCTATGTTATTAGCAGTACAAACAAAGAGTACTTTGGATAGATCAAATTCAATATTCATGTAGTGGTCTTTAAAAGTATTATTTTGCTCAGGATCTAAAACCTCAAGCATTGCGGAAGAAGGATCTCCTCGGAAATCCGAAGACATTTTATCAATCTCATCAAGTATAAAAACAGGGTTCATAACTCCACAAGATTTCATCCCCTGCATAATCTTACCAGGCATAGCTCCTACATAGGTTTTACGATGACCTCGAATCTCTGATTCATCCTTCACTCCCCCAAGAGATATACGTATAGACTCCCTCCCAATGGATTTAGCAATAGATTGAGCAAAAGAAGTTTTACCAACGCCTGGAGGCCCTGCAAAACATATAAT
>JALWRR010000036.1 GCA_026993975.1 Promethearchaeati archaeon
GGGCGTAAGTCGTAACAAGGTAGCCGTACCGGAAGGTGCGGCTGGATCACCTCCTCCTGCGGGGTTGGTTTGGTGGTGGATGCCCCTCCTTTTTCTTTCCTAGAACCTAGGAATATCCATTTTCTGTTGTTTTGTTTGTTTCTTAATTGATTTTTTGTAAGATGGTTCTCTGTAGCTGGCGTGGGTATTGTTTTGGAGAACTATTGGTGTGGAGTTTTATTTCCGGGATGAGATTAGATGCGGTATGAAATACTTTTCGTGAATTGGACGCCTTTTGATATTCTGCTCTCTATTGCTCTTGAGGGTCCGGTAGGTACTCTTACTGAGTTGATTTTAGGGGTGATAATAACTAATGTTATTGCTCCAGTGATTGATGGTATATTATCAATGGTTGTCGTTAAGCTTTTATCATCATAGCTCTCTACTTTGTTTTTAGGTGCTTTTTGTATGAATCGTTATGTTCTCTCGATAGTTTTTGTTTCGGGGAGTAAAAAGAGGTTTGAGAAGAGGTCTGTTGAGCCACTAGTTATTGAGCTTGATAGTGTGGATCCGGTATCTATCCTGAAATTGTTTCTCAGGATTAATAAGGTATATTCCTCAATTTATACGGCTTTACGAAGCATCGCTGCGAGTGTTACTATAACTAGTTTTCAAGATTGTTCATCTATAATTCTTGATATTTAATGAATTGGGTTTATTACGCCGTATTGATTTTAAAGATTTGAGTTGTGGTGATCCTGATCCCGTTACGAGAATCCTTTATGAGACTTATCTTAATATAAGTATGAGTGATAAGCCAAGGATACGAATGAGATTTTCTCTGCCAGCGGAGATAGAGGAGGAATGGATCTCGTATATCTCTGATGCCTGCAGGAATTATTTGGGTAAGGGCCTGTCAAGGAAGGATATCGAAGAGGTTCTTGATTGGTTTAAAGGCTGGTGGAGGGCGGTGGTGAATGATTACAATGAAGCTATCCTAGCGCTAATATGGGTCAATAAGATGAGAGAGATAGAATCGTACCTCCACTTATTTCTTAAGCTTGGTGATCGATATCTCGAGAAACTTAAGAGGGAGAGGGAGAGCCCAGTATATGAGAAGAGAAAGTTATTGGAAAAATTTAGTGATAAACTGGAGAAAATGAATGCGCACGTAAATGTACTTCAGGATCACAAGGGTATTTTTTCGGACTTATCGTTAAAGGACAGATCTATAGAGAGTGGAGAGATAATTGATTTGCTACGGGATATAATACATGAATTAGGTGAAATTAATTATATGGAGCTCGACTTAAGCGAACCGATTAATGATGCTAAGGCTTCAGTATTAGCGAGGCTAGGCCCATTACTAGCGAAAGCGAATGTACAATACCTGCACCTATACTTAACGTATGACTCGGTTAGCGATAATGAGATCTCAGCTATTAAAGAACTATTACTGAATATAGTTACTCTTAGAGGAATAAAGATAGGAACACACAGAAATATTAGTAAGTCTGGCATCTCAATGATTTCTGAGGCGATATCGAGTTTAGAGAAATTGAGGAGCATTAATTATCTAGATATTCATTTGTCTGAACGTTACATCGGTGATTTCGGTGCATCTGCACTAGGCAAAGCAATATCTAAACTGCGTGGTCTTGTTCACTTAGACATTCACGTGAAGGGAAACTCTATTGGTGATGCTGGTGCATCCAAGCTAGCTGAAGGTTTATCCAAGTTAATAAACTTAAGGAGGCTTATCCTAGACCTAGGTATTAATTCTATTGGTGATTTCGGTGCATCCAAGCTAGGTGAGGCCTTATCGGTGCTTGGGAAGCTGGAAGGATTGTCTCTGCATCTGCATTATAATTCTATTACTGATTCTGGCGCTATTGCTCTGGCTGAAGGATTGTCTAGATTACGTTACTTGACTTACTTGCAGTTAGGTCTAGAGCATAATTCTATTGGTGATGCTGGTGCATCTGCGTTGGGGAAGGCTCTGGCGAAACTTAGAGCGTTGAAAGAAATAGAGGATCTGGATTTGGGATGGAATTCTATTGGTGATGTTGGTGCTATTGGTATTGCTAGGGTTTTTTCCGAGATGAAGAGTTTTAGGGATTTTACCCTTTACATTGAGGATAATCGTATTAGTGATGAGGGTAAAAGGGTTCTTAAGAAGCTTGAGGAAGTTCTCCCTGAGGCTCGTCCTCTTGTGCGTGTTGAGAGTGAGTATGAGAGTGAATTTGATTGAAAGGATTATTGATTTTTGATGTTGTGGGAGGTTTATTTCTTTATTTGTAGTGTGGGGAGTTGAGTTTGTTTTTTTGTGTTTCTAGGGTTTTTGGTTCTTGATTTTAATGAAATTGTTTGTTGCGGGTTCTTTATCTTTTAGAAACTTGATAACGATATTTGTGTCTAGGTAGATTTCCAGTGCTTCCATTTCTCTTCAATAGTTCTGGTTACTCCAATAGGTTATTTCTGGTTTTTTATTCAGGAGTGATTTTTCTTCGAAAATGCATAAGTTTAAGTACTCTGTGTCGCGGTTTTTGTTGCTTGGAGCCTTTCTGGTTCTGTAAATAGTTTAGTTGGAGGTTAGAAGGTTGGAAAATGTTGATTCGAATTTTACAAAAGTAAGTGAGCTTAGGACGAGTTCTAGAGGTGTTAATCTAAGGGTTCATGTTCTAAATGTTCTAGAGCCTAGAAGTGTTTTCTCGAGGTATACTGGTGAGCGTCATACTGTTACCGAAGCGTTAGTTGGTGATGATACAGGTACTGTTCTCCTGACTTTGTGGGATAAGGATGGGGAGAAGGTTGAGGTTGGTAAGACTTATGATTTACGTAATGTTAGGGTAACGGTTTTCAAGAATTCTATTAGGTTGAGTTTAGGTAGGAATGGGGAGATTTCTGAGAGTTCTGTTGAGATTTCCGAGGATTCTGTTAATAAGGATAATAATGTTTCTGAGAAGGTTGTTACTAGGAGTAGAGGCTATTACTAAGCTTAATTACTCTAATTTCTCTAAGCTCTTCTTACTTTTTCCTTTTAGTATGCTTTCTACGATTTTCTTCATTTTTAATGCGTCTTGCTCCAGTATTGGTGATTCACTTATGATTGTTGCCTCTAGTTCTTGTTCTACGAGGATTTCTGCTAGTGGAATGAATTTTGGACCGTATCCTTCTCCGAAAGCATGATGCTTTTTCTCTCCCTTCTCAGTGTACTCTATTTTTGTGAAATGTATATGAAGGGGATTAAATGCCTTCTTACCTAGCTCCTCTTCTAACTTCTCAAAGATCTTCTCGTAGTCTCTCCTAGTATTTAATATCCCTCCTTCCCTAGCATGGATATGAGGTAGATCAAGAACAGGTTTCGAGTTAGGTATCTCCTTAACCATCTCTATTATTTCATCTAGTGAACCCAGTTGAGATTTCTTACCCATTGTTTCTGGACCAATTAATGGTTTTAATTTCTTTTTCCTAGCGATTTCAGATACTTCTTTGAGAGCATTTATAGCGATCTCCAAGGCTTCACGTGGCTTTCTCGATCCATAATATCCTGGGTGAAACACAACTATATATGCCCCTAACCAGTGAGCTACCTCCAGTGCTTTTAGTAATCTCTGTTTAGAAGCTTCTATTGTTTCTTCTTTCTCTGAGCTGAAATTTATTGCGTATGGTGCGTGTAGGGATAAAAGGACATTATTTTCCTCAGCTGCCTTCCTTATTTCCATTGCTCTATCTTTATTTATGTTTATTCGCCTTACCTGCTGTACCTCCAGCGCATTTAACCCTATTTCATGTAGGTACGAGGGAACATTAATTAGATCTCCCTTAAAACCTAATGGTCTCCCAGCAGGCCCAAATCTCACTTTAAGTTTAATTCTTTTTCTCGGAGTCAAGGTCGTCTCCTTTAAAATTAATGCATCTAGATTATTAAAGTTGGTTAATGTTACTTATTTTAACTCTACGAAATACATGCGTTTTTTAGTGAATGAGAAAATTTATTTATGTTTAAAGCGTTTATTTTTGTTGACGTATTTAAATTATTTTTAGCGGGAGATTGTAAATGGTTGAATCAACGATTGATAGATCGATAAGCTGGGTTCAAGCATTTGTGATGGCGCTATACAGTGCTTTAATCGCGATGCTTAGTATTGGTGTTCTTGGCAGTAAATATCTCGATATAATCTCTATGTATAATGATTTAGCTAATAGCTATGCCTTATACGTTGCATGGGCATCATATGGATTACTCTTAATAAGCGCTTTACTACTGATAATAATGGGTTTCTCTCTCGGGTTTAATAGATATGATGTGGCGTTAGGTAGTTTGGGATTAGCTTTTTTGCTTACTGGCTTATTTGATTTATCTTACATAGGCATCCTATATTTAATTGGTTCTGAATTAGGTGGATCAATATATATTCCAGGTGCATGCGGGTTACTCAAGCTGATAGCTGGTTTTCTAGCAATAAAGTTTTCTAGAAGCATGGAGGAGGCGAATTTCATTCCTCTAGTAACGATAATTTTCCTAGTTCCTTTGATTTATGGTCTAGCAGTTTTCTTTAATCCGACATATACTGCAGCAGATATATTCGAGATGATTTGGGATTACGTGTTCGGAGTAGTGACTTATAGCGCTAATGATATAGTCTATTTATCTCTTGGAGGGTATCTAGCGCCTCTATCAATCCTAGCTGCTTTGATTTCACTTATGGTAGCTAGACGGGCTGGAAGCTTTACTTCTAGTTTTGGCGCTAAGATATCTATTACTTTCGGGGTGTTTACGGGCATACTGGGTCTCTCTATATCAGGTCTTAGTGGTATTGCTGGAATAGCTGAAGGTATTCTGATGTATAATATAGGGGCAGAGCAAGTGGTTGTTACTCATTACTTAGAGGCATTAAATTTCGCTACATTTATTGCGCTAACTATATTAGCGTTTTATGCTCTAGCGAACTACTATGTTGTTGCGCCAGTTACTCGACCTACTAGGAGAGAGAGACCAATCGAGGAGACTGTTGAGGAAGCAACTGTAACAGCTAAAGAGGAGAAGAAAAAGGAGGAAGGCGAAGAGATTATTGAGGGATTAGAAGAGTTAGAGTTTGATGAGTTTGAGGATCTAGATGAGTTCTAGAACGAGAAATTAGCTATACTCCAATAAATTTTTATTATTGATAATGGTGAATGAATTTGGCGGCACCAAATATAGTCTCTCTAACTATAGTCACTTCGAAAGAGAACTTCTCTAGGATCTATGTGATTAATGGATCAAGCAACTTGGAGAAGAATATTAGTATGGTTAAGGATGTTTTCTCTAGAAACGATATAAAGGATTTTCTTGTCGGGTTCAAGCAACTTATTGATACTATTGGTTCCGGTACCAGTGAGGATGAGCTAGCTAATTCGAGCTGGGTGGTTGCTTTAGAGCAGGTTGGAGAGAATAAGATATTGCTTGTAGATTTATCAAAACTTGATAACGACTCATATATCTTTTATCTAAATAAGTCTGTTTGGACGAATCCGAAGGATATGAGTGAGAAGCAAGTGTCCTTTGAAGCATATTTCTACGCTAAAAATGGTATTGTTAAGGATTTTCAAAGGGTTCTCATAATTAGAGGTAATTTGATTTATGATGCTCCACTTAAAAAATAAATTATTTTTCTTCAGGATAAAAAACCTGCTTTAAGTAGTCATAAACCCCATTCCATGCTTCCTCTAGATCCCTACCGATAATAATTTTATCTAGGAATTTGAATCGAGAAGGCTTAAGTTTCTCTGGCTCCTTATCAATAGCTACGAAAACTGTTTTTGTTCCAGGGAATAAATGTTTAAATATTCCAGCAGCTTCATTAGCTGAATCAGCTGCAGCGCGTTTAGCAGCTGTATCAACTAAGAATATTATATATGGTTTCTCTCTCGGACTTGCCCGCCTATAAATAACGACACCGATTCTACTTAATGCGCGTTTTAATAATGGTCTCTTTATGTCAGATGTATCTAGAAAACCGCCTTCTATCCAAGATGTTATTAGTTTTCCTCTATCTACTTTATATAATCCAGCTAGCTTGACGTCTTGTTGTAGAAATTCTTCCTTAAAACCATACATTATTTCTTTCTCGAGATCATTTCTTAATGATTCCTTCGGTCTCTTTTTAGAAGACATAACTTAATCCACCAAAACTATAAGCTGTATCTAAGTATTTCCTTATTTTGATATAAAACAGTAATGGTCTTGATTTCGTCGCTAATACCTATTATGATTAATTTAAATGAGAGTTTAGCTATGCATTGAATGCATATCCCAGCGGGCTTCGTGAGCTGCAAATTGATCACAAGTTCATTGTTTTTGACTTCACTAACGTGCTTTAATCCATAGCAAGGATTAGGCGCAGTTACAGATCCATCTATAATGATCTTATTATTTCTCTCCACTAATACTGCATCTGAATTAACTATGGGAGAGCATTTCGAGCTAGTGATCTCTAGTTTTATATCCATGATCAGCCTCCCCGTAGCAGCTTTAATACAGAAGGTATCTCCTCAATCACATCCGTCGCTAAGAGCTCGTATCCTCTTTTTTGAAAAGCTAGATCTCCAGCATAACCAGAAACGAATGCTCCAGAACAAGCAGCTAGGAGTAAATCATTGCACTGAGCCATAAATGTAGCTGTTATTCCAGATAGAACATCACCAGTACCACCAACCGTCATTCCAGGGTTCCCTGTAGTATTAAACCTAATAACGTGACCATCTGAAATAACATCAACATGCCCCTTCAGAAGTATCGTGATTCCATATTTCTCAGCTTTCTGTTTCACGATCTCTCCCCTCTGTTCTAACTCTATGGGAGGTTTCTCATTAAACAGAATGCTGAATTCTCCAGCATGAGGAGTAATAATTATTCTTCCTGATGGAATTCCGTGCTTAGCTATGGCTTTTAATCCATCAGCATCAATAAGTAACGGTACATTGCGTTCACTTATCATTCTAGCTAAAGTTGCTGCAGCTTCAAGAGTTTCATCAGCTAATCCTATTCCCGGACCTAGAACGACCACATCGAAATTAGTTATAATTGACTCTAAAGCTTTTAAGCTTCTCTCATCTATAACTTCTCCTGGCAATGGCTTAACTATTAAATTAGGAGAAAAAGATCTAATTACATTAGAGATGGGTTCAGGTGCAGCAACAATAACTAGGTCAGCGCCTGTTCTAAGAGCAGCCATAGCGGCTAGTGCTGGCGCTCCAGAATAATCCTTACTCCCACCAATGATAAGTACCCTGCCGAAATCTCCCTTATGAGACCAATTAGTTCTCCGCTTTAAGCAATTAGTTACATCCCCTGGACCAACTATTAGCTCAGCCTCAGGAGGAATCCCTATACTCTTAACTAATACTTTCCCAACTCTCTCTTTATCGAATCCCTTTTTCGGTTCATGGAACGTGACTGTGTAATCAGCGTTTATTACCTCTCCCAAGCTCTTTCCTTCGAAAACATTAAACCCGCTTGGTACATCTATCGAAACAACAATGAACCCATATCTTCGTTTTGCTTCATTTACCTTCCGTATCGCTTCAAGAGCTAATCCTCGTGCAGAACCCTTAATTCCGACTCCCAAAATAGCGTCAACAACTATATCTACATTATCACTCAATATCTCTTCGAGCTTGCTTATTTTCGATGAATCATCTATCTCAATTAGCTTCACGCTAAATATCATTCTTTTAAGAATCTCGAAGTTCTTTCTAGCTATATCAGATCTAATTAACGTAGATCTCCCGATCAAAACAACAGTTACGTCATATCCCAGTGATGCTAAATGCCTCGCTGAAACAAAGCCATCTCCACCATTATTTCCAGTCCCGCAAATAACCACAATTTTCTTTTTATCTTTTAGTTCACTAGCTATGAAATCAGCTACGCCTCTACCAGCATTCTCCATTAATAATAAGGTATCAATGCCTAAGAATTCGGAATTCTTATCCAACTTATAAACATCCATAGGAGATAAATACTTCCCCATGACAAACACTTAATAGAACCATTACTCAAATTCACCTTAACGTAATTATTCTTATAAGTTATTTATCCTTAAGTAATTCTTGTTCTATAGATGATGAAGCGAACAGACTGCGACGTAAGGATGAGCG
>JALWRR010000037.1 GCA_026993975.1 Promethearchaeati archaeon
ATATTAGAGTAGGTGAAAAGAACATGGATAAATTTGAGCAAGAGAGAAATATGAGAAGAGAAAAAATCATAAGAACGGTGAAGGAATGGGCCACGAAACTTAATTTCAAAGCAACAGTAATACTCATAGGCTCTTACTCTAGAGGCGACTTCAATTTCTGGAGCGATATAGATGTAATATTAATAGCAGAAACAGATAAGCCACCACATAAAAGGTTGTATGAGATAGATTACCCAGCGGGATTCGAAATAATATTCCTAACACCAAAAGAATTCAAGAAACTACTTACTAGAAAAGAACCAATAGCTATAGAAGCGATCACCAAGGGAATAATTGTCAGAGATGATTACTACATAAAGCAAAAATCCCTCGCACAATGATTTGGCAAAAAGATCAGTAAGCTCGCGTAAGAAATATATCAATTCGCTCTAAAATATTTTCTCCCAAAATAGCTTTAATTTTCTCTAATAGGTCGTCCCAGATCCTAATAAGTTCATCCACGTTTTTAACTCTCACCTTTAACTCAACATAATAGTTCCAGACACTTTTACTAGTTGAAGAATTGTCTGGAGTATACGCAGATAACACGATTTCATCTACATATATCCCCTCTGTACCTAATAGGAAATTCGATAAAACTGATACCAGAAACATATGATTAACCATATTCTCTGCGACTATTTCCTTTCCCCTCAATCTTCCCAGAGTCTCACTAACTCTAACTTTCTTTAATGCATCATAGATCAGACTAAATCGGATTAATTCACATAAACTACTAAAAAGCACATCAGGATAGTAATTAATCACACTCAGCAACTCATAATTCACTAAATCTATTAACCCACTAGCAGTTTCAAACGGAGGTTCTGAACTAAGAAACAAGCTTGATACATCCATTAACATGAGGATAGCACCTAAATTACATAATTTTGGAAATAATTCGGTTTCATAAATTAAATTAAAACTATCTAGAATTTCTCTAATAAATCCCACTCCATTACTGCATAGTTAATGTGCTCTAAAGAGTAAGCTACTTTCCAATCTCTTTTTCCTCTACATACAGAGCTATTGCTTCTTTTAATCTATCCAAAACCTCATCTAGACTTCTTGCTTGCGTGAAACAACCAGGCAACTCTATTACCTCAGCCATATAGTAACCATCCTCATCCTCTTCAATAACAATCGTATATCTCCGCAAGATTTAACACCAAATCCCAATGATAAGAAAAGCATCTTCAAGATTTAATAGGAATATATAAAATAAAAACATTAAATCACAAGGAAATTTAATTCCTCAGATATTCTACGATTTCAGTGACATTTATTGGATTTTCTGTAGCAAGTCCTATATTCATCTTAGCAAGTATATTACCAATTTTATAACCAATTTCTTCTAGTTTCAGATCATTTTTGCCTAACCAATTAATAAATATAGGGATTCTAATTCCTGTTCTTTTAAGCAAATCGACTAATCTATCCCACTTCTCTATAGCCTTACCAGCATCCATATCAACAAATATCGTAACATATACTTTGTAGTGTTCATTGTAATCAAATTCCATATTAAAACGAGTATTTTTCAAGAAATTTTTTGTGACATTATACAATTTTTCGACAATGCTGGGCGGAAACTCTAATTTAGATTCCTCTATAACTGGTGTATATCCATCCAATATTTCAGTAGGCAAACTAATTTTAATGTCTCTTAACTTAATTACTTCTTCTATCAAAGTATCATTCTGAGTGAAGAAAGCTAGAGAAATAGAATACAATGCAATAACATCTTCTTTCATATTCTACTAAACCTATCGAAATATTCCTCAACTCTATAAACCGTAGTTATAAATGGTTTAACCATATATATATAAAATCACCAGCGAGAATATAAGAGTTCTAATCCTAATTAGGTATTTCGCAACTTTGGTCTCTCTTCTTAATTTATTTAAGTGGAACTTTCTTATTCTTATTTAAGTATTTTAATGATAAATTTTATAA
>JALWRR010000038.1 GCA_026993975.1 Promethearchaeati archaeon
ATTCATGCTTCATGGCGATATGGAAAACATAAAAATTGGCTTCCTGCATGAACGAGGCGTACTACCGCATAAAAAAGCAATAATATTAGACCTAGATAACGGAGAAATCGATAAAATGAAAGTTGATTATAAGATAGATGAATTTACATCCATGGTAACTAGCATTCTGTTAGATTCAATTAAAAATAAGGAATTTAATAAACTTGAATCAATAATTTCTTTAATAGAGGGATCATTCAATCTAATAGAAAGATCTCGGAAAAGAGGCGCACGATTAGTCCAAAAAATTATTGATAAAATATATGAACTAACGTGGAGTGTAACCTAAGATGCGGATCTATAGAGCATGGAAAGCATCAGAAAAAATATTTAATTTGCTGATCCAGACAAGCGAAGAAGCACCAATGCCTGGAGACTACATTGAAATAAATGGTGAACGATACCCAGTATTATCAGTAAAGAAAACTATGGGCGCTGTAAAGATAGAAATTATCTCTAATAAGAATATAAGCACTAATTATGGAGAAATCGTAAGAAATCATCCGACAGCAGGCAAGTTCTCAGTGATAGGGCCTATAAATGACTGGATAATAGCTGGTATGCGGCTTAAAGGATATGAATTATCTAATTCAATCAATGACGCAGATGCAATCATCTTAACAGTACCAGAGATTATTCATCCTAAAAAACACCAGAAAGTTCTACTTGCACCTAGTTTAAGTTCTACATGGCAGGATCTAATTCGATTTAATGAGGTTCTAGATAACTTAGGGATAACAACTAGATACGATTTATCAAAACCCATTGTGAGTAAAGAGGATTATATTTGGGTTCATATTCCGCTGTTCGAATCCAGAATAATGTTTCCATCCAATTTTACTTCTTACGAAATAAAAGCTGGTGGAGAAAGTATTATTTTGGGTTATATAGAGAATAAGCCAGATAGCTACTCTATTGTATATGAACCTAATTATCAAACGTTAATTTATAGTACATCGGCTATGCTGATACCATATGATTTTATTTTTGAAGATGCAAGGAATCTCGATGTGTTAATAAATATGATACGCTTAGAGCTTAAAGCGCAGGAAAAAAGAAAACAAAAAAGTATAGAAACCACTCATGACACTGGTGATTTAATCTTCGCCTTTAAAAACCTGGATTCAGATTTTGTTTTTAATAAAGTTATAGAAAAGATATCAATTATAGGAGGATTACTCAAGGAAAGAAATGATGTTAATAAAACGGCAATTCTAGAATTACCAATAAATGATCATAATATAAGAGTAAAAATCAGTATTTCAAATAACTTATTGAAACTAACAATAACAGATTCAGAGAAAAAGGCAAATAGAATGCGGCTAATAATTAGATCATTAATCAATGATAGCATAAGAGAATTAACTGAAAGGAAATCTATGGAAGAAGAATACAAGAAAACTATTGTCCTATTACTAACTATTCAGGAGAAACTAATAACTATTAAAGACATGATAGAATTAGATTGGAATCCCTACTCGATTTTAGAAGAATTAAAGAAGGTTTGTGGAGACCTATCACTAATGCCAAAATACGCACAAATAACTGATGAAATAATCAACACTACGAAATCGTTTGAAGAGATAATAAAGAAGCATAATAAATTACCGGAAGAATTCAAAAATGAACTATATGCCAAAATAGAATCATGGCTGAGCAAGTTAAAAACTATCGCTCTATCTCCGCGATAAATATAAAAATCATGATAAACGAAAATATGCATGTGCATCTTGTTTAAATAATTTTTTTACATATTTAACACTTAATCTTATTAAACTAAAATGCAATATTTGGTGATAATAAATGCCTATTAATGCATATGTATTATTGAAATTGCGCCCAATCCCAGTTAATGAGCTATCTGATGCACTAAAGAAATATCCTTCCATAAAATCCTGCTCAATCGTAACTGGCGAAATTGACGCTATACTCTACGTTGAAGTTGAGGACACTAAAGAACTATTTGAACTCGTAAAGGATATTAGAGATTTGCCGTTTATACTCGAGACTAGAACTTCAATAATAATATCACAATGCTAAATGCCGCGGCAAATAAACTGAAAATTTAAAAATATTTTTTTATCATTATATAAATTGCACATATCATATACCCTTAACTTAAACCGGAGGATACGTCCTAGCATGTTAGCAATCATAATTGATGTAATAGCTATTATATTCGTTATCACATTCTTCCTGAAATCTAGTGAGAAGAAAAAGAAATTCTAAATAATATATTTTTAAACAATTATATCTTTCTTCTTTTTTAGAAGAAGTGATGAGGAGTCACACAACTGATCAAATGATGAGCCGGCATTTCAGCTGATTCCGAGGCCGATAATGTTGTTCCCTGATGAGCTAGATCCAAATTTACATTATGATAGTTTACTTGCAGAGGTAGAACCAATCGTTATTCGTGAACTCGTGCTCGATTTACTGAGAGATTTGAAGAAAGGGCTTAGACAATTAGTTGTTTTATCACCTAGAAGCATTGAATATAGGTTACTTTTATTTGATATACAGAAAAAGGTTGAAGAAGCAAAAATAATAGTTTTGAGCATCATTGGAGATCAAACAGATATAGATGAAGAGGAGAACGATATATCACTATTAAATCTGAATAATAAAAATAGCTTACGAGAATTAATTGAAATGGTTGAGATAACTGAAAAGAAATTAAATAATAATGATATAGTAGAGGCCCTAGCATTTTTCTTGGCATTATATGAAGAGATGACGAATAGCTTCTGTGATAACTGCATCTTTGATGCTGCTTAAGTATCAATGTGGTTTATATGCAGACAGATTCATTACCTAATGATATTGATCATCTACTCAAGGTGGTAAAGAAAATAGATGGTTCTGGATACGGGGCATCCCGGAATATAATAGGTAGCTACTTATACGAGAATGGGGTAATGCTGAGTATAGATTATGTTACTCCTGATCCAAAAGCCTCAATACCGGGTAAAGTGCGATTAATAATTCCATTTAATGAACTAGGATATAACCCTAGATTAGTAAATAAGAATGAATTAAGCAAAATTGCTTCCAAGCACTTCTTTACTGAGCTTATATATAGGACGTTGAGGTATGAGGGGCGCCCATGGTTATGGATGGAACCTCCAGGCCAAGCTTTCCTAGAGAGAAACTCAGTTATTATTAGTGAAGATTATATAGAGGTAAGATTAGATTTCATTGTCCCATATAAAAGTAAAAGAAAGATTTCGGGGGGTAGATTAAGAAGATTAATAACTGATACTATTCCTAGGATAATTAATGATATTAAATCAACCAAAAAGAATAACCAATTACTTAATAGCATGATAAATACTATTGAGGATCAGGAATACTTAAGAAAGAGGTTGCGTGAAGAGGGTTTTCTGGCTTTTATAGCTCAAGGCTCAATATTACCTAGACGCGGTAATTCTGATTTTCCCCTTAAAAACGCTGTACCGTTTAAGATTAATAAAAATCGATCATGCGTGTTTAAGCTACCTCATCATGGTTTAATTGATGGATTGTGTTTAGAACAAGGCAAAATAATTTCATTTGCGGGAGCTAATTTTCATGGAAAAACAACAATCTTAAACGCTCTCTCAGTAGCTCATTATAATCATGTTCCCGGGGACGGTAGGGAATTTGTAATTAGTGTAGATGAGTTACCGCTAGTAGCTACCGAGAACAGGAGAATAATTAGGGGGATAGATCTATCGATCTTTATGAAACGTATTCCGGGAATAGAAGAAGTAAAGTTCTTTAACACAAATGAGGCTAGTGGATCGACCTCCCAGGCAGCGTCAATAATAGAGGCTTTGGAATTTAAGGCTCCTGGAATCCTCATAGATGAGGATAATAGTGCTGTAAACTTGTTATTGAAAGATGAAATCATTAATCATTTAGTGCCAAGAGATCTTGAACCTATAGTTCCCTTAATAGAACTCGTTGAAAGAATTAAGGAAACTGGAACAACAATTATCTTTGCTATTGGTGCTTTAGGAGACATATTGTTGAGATCTGATGTGATTTATATCGTGAGGAATTTTAGTATAGATAGGATCTTAACCAATAAAGAGCTAATTTCTAGATACAAGAAAGCTGCATATAAACCTAAACCCCCACAATTAAATAAGTTAGAACTAATTGAACGTGTGCCCTATAGGAAATCTATTCCAGATGGAAAAGTAAGCTCTATTAGCTATGACGAGATAGTATTTAAGTTCCGTGGAAGAGAAGTTAAATTAAACTTACGCGGACCTATTAGAAGAACCCTTAAAGAGAGAGCTCAAGTCCGAGCATTAGCTTTAGCGATCAAATATGCAAGTAAATACATCGATGAAAAAACTTCTCTAAGAGAGATCGTTGATTTAGTTATGAGAGATATAAGTAATTACGGTTTAGACATACTTAATCCAAATCCAGAAATAAAATTAAACTTAGCATTATTTACCAGATATCAATTATTTTACTCACTATCAAGGTTACCGACATTAAAGATAGTTAAACAGTAACTTGACTTATGACCTCTTTAATAAAACGTAAAACCTTGCTTTTAGCGTTTTCTATGATAGGCGGCCCGTGACCTGGCAATAATACATCAAAATCTAACCTAGCTAATCTCTTAACTGACTCTTTTTCCATCTCCATATCCTTAGTATATTCCTGTTTTGGTAGCGATAAACCGCCATTAGAATTTGTTATAAGGACATCACCCGTAAATAATATTTTTCTTGAACGATTATAAAGGAGGATCGAGCCATCTGTGTGCCCAGGAGAATGAATTACTTGAGTTTCACCTAGTAGATCTATATTCTCGTTCCCTTTTAGTATAGATAAATTCCTAATACTCTCTTTTTTCAACCCAGTAAAGCGTTCTAAAAGCGAGATATCCATTTCATGAATAAATATCTGCGCCTCAGTAATATCGATTAATTCAGGCAATGAACCTACATGATCAGGATGCCCATGCGTAAGAATAATGCTTTTCACATCATCTGGACTACTCCCTAGAGATTCAATAAAATCTACTATTCCTTCATCACTACCCTCAAACCACAATCAACTATTGTTAATCCATCACTCTCCTCCACAACATATATATTAGCTCCCCTAACTCCTTTTTTAAGGAGATAAATATTAGGAACAACGAGCATACAATCACCAACGAGGTCGATTTACTTTGTCTCTTATTGATATTCATGCGCATTTAACTTTTAAATCATTTAAGAAAGATCTTGATGACGTCATTATGAGAGCGAAGAATAATGGCCTAATCGCAATTATTAATTCAACGATAGATCCAAAAGACTTCTATAAGGGCTTAAACCTAATCAAAAAATACAAAAATTATGTCTTTTTATCCATTGGAGCAGCACCTCAGACAATAGATGAGAGACAATTCCACGAAACATTAGAGATTATAGAGAAATATATCAATTATGCAGTAGCTATAGGAGAAATTGGATTAGATTATTATTGGATCAAGGATGTGGAGAAACGTGCAGCAACGAGAAGAATGTTTAGGGAATTAGCATTAATAGCAATTGCTAAAGATAAGCCTATCGTGATACATAATAGGGATGCCTTTAATGATGTAGCAAAAACGTTAGAAGATGTGGGGGCTGAGAGGGTTGTATTCCATGCATTTATGGGGGGTGAAAAAGAAGCTGAGAAGATAATAAGGAATGGATGGTATATATCTATACCTACTATTTTAGCTAGGAGCAAAAAGCATCAAGATTTAATAAAAAAGATTGATCTGGAGCACATTATGCTTGAGACTGACAGCCCATTCCTAGCTCCCTGGCCTCGATCAAGAAACGAACCAGCAAACGTAAAAGTTTCCGCTGAATTAATCGCTAAAATCAAAGAACTCCCTTATCAAAAAGTTTGCGAACAAGTAACTGAAAATGCTATTAACTTCTTTTCGCTACCGATCCATATATGAATTTAAATCCGTTAGCAAGCATATAAGGATTTAAGAATGATGTAGGAAGAGCCGTCTGAATGTGATGATGACGCCACTCCAGTCTGACTTTGGTGCTGATATGCTCGCTGCTGTCTTTCCTATTACGCTTTTTAGAAAAGCGAGTAGTAGGTTAATGAATCATAAATTGATTTTGCGCGAGTATCGTACTGTTTTTCTAAGCAAGAAGGTATACTTCCCGATTAGTAAGGCGCATGAATTAGTTACTGAAATTGGTGGAGAAATAATCGAGGTCCCTGAGGATTTTTTTCCTATAAAACCGAGGAAAGTATTATCGCTTAGACAGCTGGAAAAGAAGTACGGTATACCTTTTCCAAAAAGTATTAACATTATAGGTGATATCGCATTATTAAACTATATCCCTGATCCAGCCTATATGAATAAGATTGGGCAAGTAATAATGTCTAATTATGGTGTTAGAGCAGTATTCCTTAAAACAATGGAAATACAAGATCCCTATAGGATAGCTAGTTGGAGAAGGATTGCAGGATACGGTGATACTTTTACTGTACATTATGAAAATGGTTGCATGTTTGCATTAGATGTTACGAGAACTTTCTTTAATCCAAGAATGGGTGGAGAGAGATTAAGAGTTATAAGTCAAGTAAAAAGTAATGAAAAGGTTGTAGATATGTTTACTGGGGTAGGCACCTTTGCTATTCCGATGGCAAAGAAATGTGCTTATACTCATGCTATAGATATTAATCCAGCTGCTATAGAGTTTGCGGAGATCAATATGAAACTGAATAATGTTCCTGAAAACAAGCTGATTCTTCATAATATGGATGCAATGAATGCTCCTAAAGAATTAGGATCATTTGCAGATAGAATAATAATGAATTATCCTGAACGATCACTAAAGTTCTTACACGCAGCGATAAGTACCTTAAAACCTCATGGAGGGATTATTCACCTATATTTATTCTCTAGAGACAAAACTAGAAATGCCATCATTGATACAGCTAAAGAAAAAATAGTGAAGAATATCTCGCACTTAGTTAAGGCAATTAAATTCCTGAATATAATGGCTTCGAAAGAAGTAGCACCCCGGAAGTTCTTGGTCATCATTGATTTATTAGTTATTAAACGCTAGACACTTTTCTTTCCGCTAGCTATTGCTCGGATATCATCTAATGCCTCTGCATACCCCCTAACAATTATTATGTCTCCTTTATTAATCCGGAAGTTATTCGGGGGATCAAAAAACCATTTATTACCGCGTCTAACAGCAAGTATTCGGATATCTAATTTTGATTCTATTTGACTCTCATCTATCGATTTGCAGCATAAGTATGATCCCTCTTCTATCTTCGCTACAGATACGAACTCTTCACCTTCTTCAGCTACTAATTTAAATAATTTCCTTCCAAGCGATATATCCAGCTTAATTATTGTCTCCGCTATCTTTGCAGCTGTATCAGCCAGTGCCTCCATGTGTGTTCCTAATCTTATTAATCCTAGAATGTCACTCTTTCCTCCATCTTCATGAAAAATGGATAAAGCAACTAACTGGAATTGTGTATAAAGCCAATCAAAATACTCCTCTAGCTTTAATACTTCTCTAGCTATATCCCTATCCTGTAGAAATAAAGCTGAATACGCGAGATCAAGCATTAACTCTACCTTATTTTTCATCTCAATTATTGATTGCTCAATACCGACCTCAACTTGACTCAAGCGAACACACCTCTTTAAACTTCTCGATTATATCCCTGCTACCTCTGATAATCAATATATCACCTAAACGGAGCTTGGTTTTGGGATCCGGATACACTATCCATTTGTTATTTCTTTTAAGCGCTATAACATCCACATAGAAGCCTAAGCGCTCTAAATCACCAAGAGATTTTCCTATAATCTCACTACCAGCTTCTATTCTAGTATCATCGACAACTTCCTCTGTCTTTTCAAACGCTTTTTTAACATATTTGTGAGGCGGAATACCTATTCGAATTAAGTTAGCTATGTCTGCCGCTGCATTAGCAAACTCATTTAGAGCTGACCCTATCTTAATGATAGCTGCTGATAATTTTGCATCCTCCTTATCTCTCGCTAACAGAGACGCGTTAATAT
>JALWRR010000039.1 GCA_026993975.1 Promethearchaeati archaeon
ATAGTGAAGAAAAAGAGATTGATTTGGAGGATTCTAGGGTTATTGCTTGTTGAAACCTTTATTAAATTTGATTTTTTTCACAAATATGAAAATAGATTCAATTTTTCTTCAACCTCATACGACCGCCCTACCTATTTTCCCCATTTATATCCAAGCTAACTAATTTCTCCCACGACTATAGAACTTATCCATATTGATAACTCCTGCTAAATAATTGGCTTTAGCATCCCCTTAAAACACAACTAATTGTATAATTATATACGATTAAAAACATCAACCATCTTCATTTATTGCAGAATATTTTTATTCTCTTATATGAATACTTAATTATAGTATACAAATTTGTATACATTGGTGAGAATATGTCTGAAGTATTAAGCATTAGGATTAGTAGGAAATTGAAAGAGGCTATGAGGAAAGCTGATATTAACTGGAGGATGGAAATTGAGTCATTTATTAAGAGGAAATTACATCAATATTTTAAGGAAAAGTATTTAAAGGAAGCTAAGTTATTAAGGAGTAAGATCCCTAGCGCTAAAGTTTCTAGTGCAGAGTTGATAAGAGAGGACAGAGATGAACGATGAATCTATAGTGCTGGATTCCTCAGTTATAGCTGCGTTGTTTTTTACTGAGCCTTATAGTGATTGGGCGGAGGAAATCGTTAGAAAACATGATTATCTCTATACAATTGATCTCGCTTACATAGAAGTTATGAATGTTGCTTGGAAGAAGATCATAATATCTAAACTTGATCAAGGAATAATTCTTGAAGCTTTAGATAAGGCTCTAAGTTTCATAGATAATGCTTGTGAAGTGATTGAGGCGAGAACCGTATGGAAAAACGCTATGAAAATAGCTATTGAGAAGAAGATTACTAGTTATGATGCATTGTTTATCGCTTTATCGTTAATGAAAAAAGCGAGGTTAGCGACTTTAGATAAGAAACTAGTAGAGAAACTGATAGATACGAAGTTTAAAGAAATAGTCATTCATCCTTTTCAGTAATGAGTAAAGCTTAAAGGAGTGAGATATACTAAGCCTTAATATTTTATTGCTTTTTAATGAAAATACGAAGCAAAATAATGAGTACTATATTTCTGGTAATCTCTTTACCCAATCAATCTTATCGAAATCGCTGTCAAATGAGTAGATTTCATTAATCTTTTTTCTCTTCATAATTACTATTGCTAATGTGTCATTAGGATCTAGCATTAATTCTTTTCCGAGGGATACGGCGTATAAGTAATCCTTTTTTGTTATATCACTAACTTCTATATTTGGCATTGATAGTACGGTGAAGATAAAATCGTTGAGATCTGATAATGGGAGAGCATGTTTTAGTATATTTACTATTTCTGATAAATGTACAACACTTGTTACTATTTTCTCTCCTTCCATGATTTTATTCACTATTTCTTTAGCTTCCTTCTTCATTTTCCTCTCTTTATTATTTAATTCACGCTTAGGTTTATAGTAAGCATAAACAAATATGTTAGCATCAAGAAACCTCATTAAACCTTCCTCCTTCGCTTCTCCACAAACATCTTTTCAAACTCCTTCCAATCCCCTATCGCATCTACACCAAGATCAACACGGTCAAAATACTTTCTTAAATCCACACGCTTAAAAGGAAGTATCCTTAACTCATCATCCTTCCTCAGAATCACCACATAATTAGTGTCACGGAGCGCACGTTCACGCCATTCAGCTGGTAGAACTATCCGCCCAAATTTATCAACCTTTTTTATTTCAACAACCACACAATCACCAGTAATAGATATTCTCACCAAAAAATAGAATTAAGACAAAAATAAAAATTTTGCCATATATAGAAATAATGGGCAAATAAACTAAAACCTGCAAAATCGAATGCCCGCACTATTTCCGTCTTTTGTTGACTTGGTCTATGGATAAGTTTTTAGGGGGCTCGGCTAGTAATACGTATGTATGCTAACCGAAACCA
>JALWRR010000040.1 GCA_026993975.1 Promethearchaeati archaeon
GCGGTTATATCATCCTTAAAAACAAGCATACCTCTACCATCATCAAGCAAGAAAAGCTTCTTAGTTTTTCCTTCTCTCAAAAATTTTGAGTTTTGGATTGACATGACGGTCCTCCAGGTAATTATCTTAATAATGTTTATTGTATTCTCTATTTGAAAGTTTTTTAACAAAAATTTGTAAAATTTATATTGTATCACGAAACCTAATATTAAATGTGGCCTAAGGCATTGGTGAAGTATATTGGAGAAACTAATTGTAGTGGATTTCGGATCCCAGTACTCTCACTTGATATGCCGAAGAGTACGTGAATTAGGGGTTAGATCGGAGCTAGTACCATGGTACAAACTCGATGAGACATCCCTAGATAATGTGAAAGGCGTAATACTATCAGGAGGCCCAATGAGCGTTTATGACAAGGATTCACCCAAAATCAGTATAGACACAATAAACATGCTACTAAGAAATAGAATCCCGATTCTAGGTATCTGTTATGGTCATCAATTACTAGCCCACTTACTAGGAGGTAAAGTTGAGAGAAGTGATAGAAAGGAGTACGGTCCAGCCACACTAGAAGTTGTAAAGCATGGAAAATTACTAAGAGGGTTAGATAAGGCGGAGATAGTATGGATGAGTCACGGAGATATAGTAAGAAAACTGCCACCAGGATTCATCTTGCTAGGTAAAACAGCGAACTGTCCTATAGCAGCGTACGAATCTAAAGATGGATTGATTTATGGGATTCAATTTCACCCTGAAGTTCATCACACTCGAAAAGGGAAGCTAGTTCTAAAGAATTTCCTAGATATATGTGGGTTCAAATATGATTGGGTTCTCAAAGATATAATAAATAATATAATAAAGAATATTTCAGATAGAGTAGGTGATAATCGGGTTCTCATAGCTGTTAGTGGTGGAGTTGACTCAACTACAGCAGCGGTTCTGATTCATAGAGCTATTGGTGATAAACTGCATTTAGTGTTCATGAACACTGGGTTATTGAGGGATGGCGAGGTTGAATGGGTTCTAAGAATGTTGAGGGGGCTCGGGTTCAGGAATATTCATTACGTAGATGCATCACATCTGTTTCTAGAAGCTTTAAGAGGCGTTAGAGATCCTGAGGAGAAAAGGAAAATATTCTCTAAGATATACTCTAGGGTTCTCAGAGAGAAGGTTAAGGAACTCGAAGAAAAATACGGTGAATTCAAGTATATAGCTCAAGGAACGATATATCCTGATAGAGTTGAGAGTGGTGCAACAAGTAAGACAACAGATAAGATAAAGAGCCATCATAATGTAGTCATGCCAAAGATATTTAATCACGATATACTAGAGCCATTAGCCGAGTTCTATAAAGATGAGGTGAGAAAAATAGCGAAAATCCTTGGGATACCAGAGAAAGTGTGGAGAAGACAACCATTTCCAGGCCCAGGATTACTAGTAAGGATTCTCGGTGAGATAACAGATGAGAAATTAAGGATAGCTAAAGAAGCGCATAGGATAATAGAAGAGGAAATAAGTAAAAGTGAAATACTTCAGGAACTATGGCAAGTTTTCCCAGTGGTCTTGGATTCAAAAGCGGTAGGGGTTAAGGGAGATTCAAGAAGCTACGATTACATAATTGCGATAAGAGCTGTTGAAAGCGAAGATGCAATGACAGCTGAATTTGCTAAACTTCCATGGAATCTACTAGAAAAAATAGCAAGGAGATTAGTAAATGAAATTGATGGAGTAGGAAGAGTCGTGTATGATATAACACATAAGCCCCCAGCAACAATAGAGTATGAGTAGCTTATAAGTGAGAGGCGATACACTTGTACTAAGTCTTGGTTGAATGCCCGCACTATTTCTGTCTTTTATTGACTTGGTCTATGGATAGGTTTTTAGGGGGCTCGGCTAGTAATACGTATGTATGCTAACCGAAACCAACCACAAGACAAAAGCCGAGCCCCCAATAA
>JALWRR010000041.1 GCA_026993975.1 Promethearchaeati archaeon
GAGGTGATGCCTATGAAATAGTGCGGGCATTCAAGGGAATAGAAAAATTTAAAATGTTTATCAGCATGAAAAATAATTTCCCTTCCATTTATTCTATCGGAATGATGCAAGATGATTTAAATGATAAAGATACTTGGAAACAATTACTTACAATCACTTCTAACAATCCTTCGAGACAGGAAAACAAATTTCGTTGTCTTTAGAGAAACAGTTAAGGAGATTGGAAAATTCATGGCATATGAGATAGCTAAAGAACTAGATTATAGCGATGTTAATGTTGAGACGCCCCTAGGAATAGCTAAAGGTAAGAAAAGAGATGATGAGATAGTTCTTGTTATTGTATTAAGAGCAGCCTTACCATTGGTTCATGGAATGATGGAAGTCTTTAGGGATTCATATCTCGGGGTAATAGCTGCTAAGAGAATTGAGAATAACGAGGATCACGCTGGACTTGATTTCGGGGTTGAAATATCCTATATGAAACTACCGAACATAGATGATAAAGTCATTATAATAGCTGATCCAATGCTTGCAACAGGATCTACCATGATCTCAATTTTATCTCGATTAAAAGAGTTAGGAAAACCAAAAAGAATAATACTAGCAACGATAATCTCTGCGAGACCTGGCGTTGAGCGAGTTATGAAGATTCATAAAGATATAGATATATACACCTTGGCAGTAGATAATGAACTAAATAGTGATGGATACATAGTTCCTGGACTTGGAGACGCTGGCGATAGAGCCTTTGGCACGATTTAAATTATTCTGCATTTAATTTCAAGTTTGGTTTTATTGACTTCATTTTAATTATTTCTTTACCTAAGCAGTCTTTATCTCGTAATTAACTTAAACTTCTTTAGTAATTAGTCTAAATTTAGAAACAAATTATTTAAATTTGAAACTATCACATTATATTAATTCATAAATTAAATTAAATAGTGGAGAATTAATATGCTAGATGAGAAGGATCGGAAAATTATAGAGATCCTGCTAGAGAATGGCAGAGCCACATTTACTGAAATGGCTAAGAGAATAGGTATAACGGAGGCGGCCATTAGAAAGCGCGTTAAGAGATTAGAAGAGATTGGAGTGCTTAAGAAATATACTGCAATTGTGGACAATAAATTACTGGGATACAGTATTCTTGGTCTAGTTGGAGTTGATGCTGAGTCCGATAAACTATTAAAAATAGCGAATACGATAGCTGAAAATGATTGGGCTAAGAAAGTATGGATAACAACGGGGGATCACATGATTATGATCGAGATCTGGGCGAAGGATAATCGGGAATTTATGCAAATAATTGAGGAGATAGGTAAGTTGGATGGAGTATCAAAGGTTTGCCCAGCTATTGTCTTAGAGACAATCAAAATATAAAATGATCTTAAATAAGATGAACTTTTTTTGATGATTTATGTAAACGAGATCGAAAATATTTTATTCTTGATCAATAAACAATTAGTTTTTTATTGCAAAAAATAGCAATATATTCGATGGTTTAATAAATTTCTTATTACTTGATTAGGTGCTATACTTGGCGAGTCCGGATAAAAGTGAGGAAATTATTGAGTTATTGAGAAGGGAGTTCCCCGCATTAATGAAGAGTGACGCTGGATTTAGAATAGAGATTGTTAATGCTTTAGAGGGATTAGTTCTAACGAAGGAGGATTACGCTAAATTAATGGATACTTTCGTTAAATTGAAGGAGGATCTCTTATCTAAAATAGCTGAAGTAGAGGATTTGCTTAAATCCCTAGCCTCAAAGGTTACTGGTATTGAGAACGATGTATCTAGTTTAAAAGAATCCTTTAAGACTCTTAAGGAGAGAACGGATTCTCTGGAATCAAAGCTTAATGAGCTTATAAAAGAGTTAGATAAAGTGAAATCAGCGACAAGTGTTCCAGTAACAGAAGAGGTTTATGTTGAGAAGATAAAAGATATGTTATCAAG
>JALWRR010000042.1 GCA_026993975.1 Promethearchaeati archaeon
AAAAATAAATGATTATAATTAGGGAATTACCATGACCAGCTACGCAATTGTTTCAGCTAGAATACCTAAAAAACTCAAGGAGGAGTTGGATAAGCTAGGTATAAGCCCTTCTGAAGTCATTAGGCGTGCATTGTGGGAGGAGGTTAAGAAGAGAAAGCTTGAGATGTTGAAGAGGAGGAAGAGGAAGCTGAGGCATATTCTTGATAAGATTCCTGATGAGAGAGTGGTTGAGACCGTTAGGGAGATGAGGGATAGTAATTGAGTTTTTTGTTTGATTCTAGCTCTATTTTCATTGCTTTTAAGAGGGATATGGAAGATCTACTTTTAGATAATTACACAATTAGTTTGGTTGTTTTTGAGCTTGGGAACATTATTTGGAAGGAGGCTTTCGTGTTTCGTAGCATAGCGAAGAAGGATGCTTTGGAGATCCTTGATATTCTCTCAGAGATATTAAGTACGATGAAGATAATAGAGATAAAGTCTCTGAGAAAGGAAATTCTCAACTTAGCTATAGAGTTGGGGCTAACTTATTACGATGCTGCTTACGCTTATGCGGCTAAAGACAGGAATCTTATTCTAGTTACGGAGGATAAGAGGTTGAGGAACACTCTATCTGAATCCAACATTAAAGTTATGAGCTTAGATCAATTAAAATAAAAGCAGATTATGAAATTAATGAGCAAGTTCCATAACTAGCTAGCTCTACAGCTCTGATTATTTTCAAATGCATAGAAGAATGAGTTTTCATCATGAATACGGTAGCGATTAAAAGAGCAGTAATATTTATTTTTGTATAATTTCATATATACGAAATTTCTTTAAGAGCGATAATTAAAGTGGATGATATTCTCTTTATTTTTGCATGGTGTGTTCTTTGCATTTTCCAATAATTAATGTAAGGAAATTATGGTCAGAGAAAAAGGATGAGCTTGAAAAAGCGAAATCCCTTTCTACAGCCTCATCTTTATTGCAGGATAAGCTTTCAACTGATATTGCTTATAAGTTGCGTGAGATTGGATTTAGATATGATTTATCAGCGGAAGCATCTCAAGTAGTTAAATTCGTTGTTCAGAGACTTATAGATGAACTTAGGAACGAGCTAATGATTGGTGGATCCCATGAGTGAAGAAGTCATTAATTTCTTGAAAGGATTTCTTAAGCCAAATGAAGAAATTAGCGGTCCGATTCTATACGCGAAAAAAGTACTTATAAGCGAGAGAGGTAATCCAGAAGCGGCGATTCTTGAGCATCCTACTTTAAGTGAGATACGCGATGTGTACTGTATAAATACTAATGAAAGGCTTCTTTTTGTTAATGTGGGGATCCGATCTGATTCAGAAGTGAGGAATGAGAGAGTTAATTTATCCACGGGGATTTGGGAGGAAGAAGTTGGGGGAAGAGTCGTAGCAAGGATATCTCAGGGATATGTCTTGGATTCTATTATAAAGGGGAGGGTGTTTAATTTCAGGTTTTCATCTAGCTTAGTTGCTGAAGCAGAATTTCCTGTATCTCAAGCATCACCTAGGATTCTTGCCATATTATTGCTAGCATTAGGCCTTCTAATCATGTTTGTAGGGATTTTATCTAACTTATCAATGTTCGCGCTAGGTGTAGTGATGGGAGTGCTGGGAATCTATTTTTACTATAAAAGGAAACTAATAATTCCATCCAACATCGATGCACTATTAAAGCAATCAAACACAATGGTTATAGTTCTACAAAACATTATACCAGTAAGTAGATTAGATAAAGCAAATGAAGCAAGAGAAGAGGAAGTCAAAAGCGTATATAAGTATCTTTACTTAGAAATAGAGTTTAGCGAAACAATTACAGCAGAAGAAATGAGTGAATTCGCAAGAGCACTATATCGCTAGGATATAATAG
>JALWRR010000043.1 GCA_026993975.1 Promethearchaeati archaeon
AAATTTTTACTTTCGTTTGTCTTTCGACTTAATAATTTTAGTTTGTAAAATAAATTATCTAGTATATATTTGAAATCTATTGTGTCGATTTTTTCATCTATTTGTGCTAAGAGGGAAGACCGCCGTCTTGCTCAGATAAGGTTAGTTCATAAGCGCTATTTATAAAAGCTTCATCTAGGTTGGTTATTTCCTCTCTCAGAGTTTTCTTTAACTGATTTTTTATCTCAATATCTATTTTATTATCTATAGATAAGATAGGGTTATCATTAGAATTAGGACAGTTATAGTAATCTTTGATGAAGTTATCTATTTGTGTACCTATGCCTAAATATGTTATTATAAAAGGTCTTAGTATGGAATAATGCTTGTGTAATAATAGTATTGGGTTCTGATTTATGTTAGTTAATATAAGTGTGTTTAATAAGTCCTTGAGTTTCTGCAAATCTTTTTCTTCATTTTTAATCTTGCTCTGCATATATTTTACCTATATAAATTTACTAATTCTTGTTCATTTTTGCTTATTTTGGCTTTGAAATATCCGTATCCTATTGTTTTTCGTCCGCCGAATGTTATTCCTATTTTCTCTATGTTTTTGAAAAGAGCTTCTATGATTTGTCTCTCTGTGTTTGTGGGATTATTTATGATTATTCTTGTCCTGAAGGTTTTTCCTGGTCTAATTGATAATAATCTGTATAGTTGCTTTTCTTTTGCCGTTTGAGTTTTTCTATCTATGCCTACGCCCATTTTCCTGTGTATATCCATTGTTCCTAACGGTTCGGTTGATAGTGCTGCGTGAATTATTATTTTTCCAGCGAAGAATGATCCTCCAAATAACCTACATAATGGGCATTGATTTTCATGACGGAATATCTCTGCCTCAGAAACATCTGTATCTTGAGCTATCTCCTTGAGCCTTATATGTTCTTCGGTGATTGTTTTTATAGAGGGTATTGTTCTGGCTATTCTGGAAGCTTCTTTTCTTAAAACTCCTTTTAGAGATGTTTCTGGAATTACAGCGTATGTTTCATTATTTATTACGATCTTTAGAAAATCTCTAGTTAAGCCTTCTTCAGATGGTGCTCCAACATATAGTGGTGTTTCATTAACTAGCTCTATATCATAAATGAGGCGATTAACTATTTTTTCAAGGTGCTTAATGCTCATTTATACTCCCCATCCTTAACAAATCTAACATAGTTATATCCCATTCTTGATAAATTATCCATTCCGGTTAATTCAAGATATCTAAGGAATTTTTCTGGCGCATTTGAAGAAATCCTATAGATATATAATGATCCTGGAGCTGCTGCTATTATTGTTGGTCTCGGTCCATACCTATATGCCCAAGATTTAACTACAGTACTTCTCATGAATACTGCTGGGATCTGATCCCCTTCCTCATTTATTATCTCTTTAATAACCGCTTTTCCCTCTGTATACTGGTTTTTTAATTCAACTTTACTGATGTATGGCTTAGATTTCCCGGGTTCATCCATAGAGAATATGGGTGAAATAGCGATCGCCGTTACATAGTTATTATGAATTATATAATTATTGCTTGATTCAAATTCTTCCTCAATATCATTTATAGTGAATTTGCATTTAGTTAAACCAAATCCACGCGAAGTACCTCTCCCAATGTAGATATCTATTTCCCCATTATATTGATTCAGTAGGGGCACTAGTTGGTTATTTGTATCAACTATGTGGAATCTAAATTTTATGCCTGGTTGAAATGCCTCGTAGGAGTAGAGTAATCCCCCTGCTTCCGTGATTTCCTTCCCTACTTCTAAAGCTTTTAATTTCTTGGATTCGCTAACACCATGAATCCTGTTAATAGCGACGTTTTCGTAAAACCATGTTCTTAACTTAACGATTTTAAATTTATTCTCGGACCAGACTAGTAATGATCCACAGATTGTTTTAGGATACCCCTCCTTAATGTCTGGCAAATATCTATAGAATTCTTCTATATGATCATGAGTCATAAAGTTTTGGAAATCTTCTCTAGTTATTAGACTTGAGAATATTTTGCTTTTATTATTCCTCAATATTTTTCTTTTAAAGAAAAAGATGTGTGCTATCTTGCATTCTTTCCCATTCATAATGAAAGTAAGTGGTGATATTCTGAAATCTGGATTCAGTATGAGATTCTTTATTAATTTCTCATTTTCATTAGTATCGGATAATTTCGTTACATCATTGATGTATCCTACCGCATCCAATGCTATCTTTTTAATCAATGCGCCTCTAATCGTAGTTGCCGGTATTGTTTCCGATGATTCAATTATATTTTTTATAACTCTATCCGAAACGATAATTGGTTCAATTGTTTTGCATTGAAATTTTATAATTTTCATTTCTCAATCACCCTCAAACCAACTTTCCTGCAAAGCTCTATGGTTTCCTTTGAGAGTTCACCTTCAAGCAACTCAACTTTCTTAACTTCCACACTACCAGCTCTACCTATTTTCTGGTAGTTTAACTCATTAATGCTCATCATAACAAGTTTTTCCTCTAAAATACTCTTTGGATGAAATTCTAAAATGAATGAAAATTGTGTCATAGGTGGAAGTACTTCTTGTTTAAATAAAGCTTTCTCAAAGACTGTACCAGTCTTCATATTAACTCTTATCCGAGTCAATATAATTGTATCAGCGTTGATAATAGAGCTTCTAACGTAAACTCTTCCATCACGGTTCGGAGCACCAAATAAATCACAAATATCGCAATTATCAAGATCTTTAATCATTTCGTGAGGATTAACTGTATGGCATGATTTTAATCCAAAGTACTCCGCTATGGAAGAAGCATTTCTTCTTAATACTCCCTTTAAGCTAGATCCCGGTATCATTAAGTAATCTTTGTTATCGATGAAAGTTCTAGAGAAAACCAAGTTCACATCGCTTTCGATTACACCACCCATACCTATAGTAAAGAAAGTTTTTGTCTCTAAATAGATCCTCATAACAATTTTCTTCATTCTAAAACACCTCCAAGCAAATTATCTATTAAATCTAATGCATCGAGAAGAACTGAATGGCTATAAATCTCTTTATGCATTCTGAAGAGCTCTAGAACCCTCTGAAATAAATCCTCCTTCTCTTTGTTTCCCCTGAATCTACCTAGGTTTCTCAGAATATATAAGAGTCCATTTCTCATATCATTACTAGAATAAATCTTCCCCACTACACGTAATATTTCACTTCTCAAGCTTTTTAGGAACTTTACCATAGCATCATCACTTCTCCTTGAAATACTCTTTACCCGTTCGATTAGATCATTGATATCAATATGATCTTTATCACTAAGAATCGTGGAAACAAGCCTTATTAAGTCAGGTTCCTCAAGGCTACTTGAATTTATGGAAAAAGTGGAAGCTCTCAGCTCTCTACTCTTCTCTACATCTATCAAATGGTCTACGTAACTTTTACTAATGGACATTGATTTCCAGAACAAAAATGTTATAGCACCAGGATTCATTACTTTACCGTCAGTAAATACTGGTCTATAAGATCTAGACGCTTCCTTTGACTTCTCTAGCAGTATTTCAACACTCTCAAAGAGACTCCATAAATGAATCCTTGGCTTCGCTGTGATCACACCCGCGCTCATCGTTAAATCTAATCCCATCCCTTTAACGAATTCATCTATAACTGTCCAAACAAGTGGGATAGCAAGATATGACGGAACTATAACAAGTACATCATCACCACCGATATATAGGATTCCTAGATAAACACGCCATATATCCTCGATAAGGTCCTTACTCATTAGTAATTCAAAGAACTTTTCGAATGCTTTCTTAGTGGAGAGATCTATCCTAAAGCTCTTATATATCAGGTGAGTAAGTGATACCGCATTAGAAATATATAATCCAACCGCATTTCCATCAATCTTAATAACACTCATTGACTTGTACTCACCAGTAAACTTTTTTTGAGACATTAATAAAGCTTCTTCAATACTATGACCTGCGATAAACTCAAGGACGTGGTCAATTTTTTCCCATTCTGATTTTACTTTATCTCGATACCATGTCGATATTTCTAAGCCCCATTTCCAGCCAAAATGGATCTTTTTACCTAGATTTCTTCTTCCATAACAAGAAACGCATAAATATTCTCCATTGATTGATGCTAGGGGATCAGCATCACTAATTTTACATGAGCTACATTTCTGAAATATTGAGAAATCTATAAATTTAGGACTACTATCAATAATCTTACTTAAATTAGATTTGTTCTCTAAACTGTTTAGTGTTCCTATGAAATCAGTTTTTATTTTCTCGTATACCATGGTGGCTCCAAGTTTCTCGTATAACCCTCTACTATAAGTTTCCTCGATGATTTTCTTAATGGTATCTATATATTGTTCAGGAGCTAAAATGTATATGTTACCTCCAGCGCTAAAGAGTATATTTTCAAGGGGCAGACCTGATTTTGTAGTTAATTTCAAAGGTATCTCTACTGACTGGATATAATCAACTAAATAGCTACCAAATACTAATTCCGCTAATTCAGATGTAGCATAAATATATCTTTGTATTCCCCTAGAATCGATCTTTATTAAGCATAAATTACTTATTATTGAATCACTAACGGGTGACACAGAGCTTGTTTCTCTCAGTTTTCTTACAATAATTGAATTAAATTTCAGTAACGTATCATTGCCAAATCTCTCAAGTAATGTATCTCCAGCGCTCCAATCATTTTGAAATATCCATGCTTTAACTAAATTCTTAAACTCCGAAGGATCATTAGTATTCAAGATACTGTAGTCAAAATCTTCAATAATAGATCTCATTAAATCTCTCAATCTATCAAAATTACTAGCGACGTGATCCGATTTTCTAATTATCTCAACCCACTTATCCCTAGTTCCCCTTTCATGATGCCTCCCCACTAACTCTGCCACTTCGTTTATCAATTCTTCGCTTAGAATATCAGATAATAACCATCTAACCCTCGATATTGACTCTGAAACATGATGTCGCCAATTAAACGGCTTGCCAATATCATGTAATAGAGCTCCTAATCTCAAACACTCAAGTTTAATCCTGTTCTCATTCAACTTATTACTCAATAATAAATCAGAATACATGAGACTCCAAGCTATCGCGGATGAAGCTAGTTGATGAATTGCTAGGGATGATATATTGTAACCAGGTCTATTATCAGCAGGGATCTTAAAGATGAATTCTTCTACTATTTTGGAACTTTCTTCGAAAATATTAATGATTTTTGACTCTACTGTTCCTGGTTTGAAACTAAATTCTGGTGGAGTATATTTATTTATCTTGTCAGCACTATCTAATTCTGAGTAATAAATATCTTTTCCAGGATCTTCCCCATTAATATATCTTTTAAATGCAAGTAAATAATATAAAATGAAATCTTTAGTAGCTAACTTCCCTCCAGGTGTGACTCTTTTTAAGAGAGGTAATCTAAGGAAAAGTACTATTAAATCTCCTAAAACATGCAGTGCTTTTAATTCACGATCATTTCTACCTGTTATTTTCTCTTCCCAACCTAAATACTCTCTATAGAAAGTAACAAGAAAATTCTTTAAATGCCCATAAAATCTATCCGCTATGTCCTTAGTGTCTTTCTCACTTAAACTCTCAGCATAGATTAATCCTTTCTTAGCGTCGAAAAAGGGTATTATGTGGCCCTTAAATATCACTTAATCGACACCTCTTTCCAGAATATCACTTAGTTTCCTTAATTTTTCTCCCCGCATCGGGATGAAATACTCTCTTATAAATTTATCATTAATGCCACTAATGGAGTAAGAGTAAGAATCTTCTTTGAAAATCCAAACTATTGAGCTGTATTCTGAATTTTTCTTAAAGAATCCGATACCCATGTACCCTGGGTCCTCTGGTATACCCATGACTTTAATTGGTCTTAAATCCTGATCATATACAAAACAAAGTTTAACACCTAGACTCTTTAATTTATCTATTAGTACTTCCTTAGGAATCTGATTCATTATTCTCACCATGCAGTCTCATCTAAATCATCTCTAAAATAAACACCAAGTCTATCTTTAAACGCATCAAGAGCTTGATTCATATCTATTTCATCTGGCTCTATAGAAGATATTCTAAATCTTAATCTCCCAAAATACTCATCCTTGCCCCTCACACGGACTTTTTTGTATTTATATCTACCGATTAAGATTGGCTTATTTTCAGGTATTCTCATTGCGTGTAAAAGCAAACCAAATTGATAGTCCTCTAAGTCACCGAGAAGCATTTCCCCAACGAAGTGTGTACCTTTCTTAAAGACAATTATGGGCTCCCTATATATTTCTAAAACATCAATAGATTCATTATTAACTGGAGTAAAATCACTAAAAGCTATCTTAGCCAGCAATCCAGGAGCGCCGAAAATATCACAAACCTCACAGACATAATTTTGCCTAGTAGCATCGCATCTAAACCTCGCTTCGTAAATCACGTCACCCCAAACCCTTTGATGATTTCTGCTAGGTAAACTTCTCTGATCATACACAATAAAGCAAGTTGGTGTCTCCCCGTTATAGCTTCTAAACATTAGTTCGGCTCTAGTTCTAATAGCACCTTTAATACTACTTCCAGGTATGTAATAGGTAGAATCTCTAAACGGTGGTATCTTATCCAGAAATTTTAATTTATCAATCATCTCTTCTAGCTTATCTACTGGAGTTCTCTTAATTTCATCTAAATCAAATAATGGCTGTATTAATCCAGAACCCACATGTATATATGACTCCGCAATAGCCTCTAATCTTACTCTATATTTATAAACTCCCCTAGCCTCCTCGCCAATTCTCCTATTCCTTATAACTCTAACTCTTCTTAAGTTTTGATGCATAATTAATCCAAACCTCCTTGAACCGGTTAAACAAGGATAAAGCTTCGTTACCCTCGTAGACCTCTTTTTCTATAGATATATCTTCATCAAATTCATCCAATGCTTTCCCATCGCCCTTGTAGTAAAACTGAATGTTCCTTAACTTTACTCTCCCGAAACCACGGGACTTGAATCCACCCAACTTAAATAACCCTTTATCTAGATGCTCAATAGCTTCAACTAAAAGACCTATGGCATAATGGGGCAAGTTTCTACCATGTATAGAAAATTCAAAGACAGCGCCTGGTTCAATGAACTCAACTTTATATAAACCTCCTCTGATAGTTGCTCCGGTTCGTCTATTTATAGCTATACCAGTTTTAATACCAATTTTGAAACCATTTTTTACGTACGAATCATCTACGAAAACATGGCTTAAATAACTCATACCACCAAATATCTTGCATATGAGGCAATAATTTTCATCTATGAAGTTAATGATTTTATCTCGAGGTTCTACACGTATTATTCTTTGCAGAATGCGAAAAGCTTCGCCCTCATAATTATCGTATCGAGTTCTCTTAAAACCACAAGATGATTTACCTACTCCATCACAAATTTCACTCAGACCTAGGGATCTTGCGATTTGGGTTGAGATGCTCCTTAAAACACCTTTAAGAGAGCTTCCAGGGATGTAAGGTTTAGGGGTACCATCAATATGGATTCTTATAACTTGTAAGTCCATTAAT
>JALWRR010000044.1 GCA_026993975.1 Promethearchaeati archaeon
GTGTTATAACACTGAAGAAAATTAAGAGAGGAGGAGAAGATAGCTATGTTCTTAAATCACCGCCATTAAAATTGGTTGAACTTATAAAAGAGAAAAAACGCGAAGAAGAAATCAGGAGGATCGAGCAACAATTCACATCCCAGGAAGAGAAAAGGGAGGAACCAGAAATACATCCTGAAGCTGCCCAGACAGAAAATTGGTTAAAGCGCGTTTTAAAGAAGATTATAGAAGCAATTAAAAGAATTATAGGAAGAAAATAATCTTTTAGTGATTAAATATTCTCTATAATCGCGACCAGTGCTCCCAATATAGATGAAAAAACAGCTATTATGGTTCCTCCAAGTATCTCTATAGTTGCCTTATAATCAAATCCCGATGCGGATTTTAATCGTACCAGTTCGGAATTCACTAAGTTAGGAACAACAGTTGTTGCATATCCTATGAAGAACATTATTAATACAAGTACTAGCATTGATGAATAAAATACATATTTCGTTTCATCCTTTCTTAGACCCATGATATTTAGAGAAAATGAAATGATGATTAAGATTATCATTGGCAAACCAAGTAAAGTTGGAACATCCCAGAATACAAGGGGTCTATAAATAAGGTTGAGCTCTACTATAGCTGGATTATCTGCTCGGTATATGACAACTTGTAACCAGGGAGAAATTATTGAGAGAATTAAAGCTATAATGCTTAGTATTGTAAAGATAATAGATAATTTTTTCATTTCTTTCCCCAATGCCTCACTCTTTTAATAACGCGTAAATAACTGCTTTAGCGGAATGTAATCTGTTCTCCGCTTGATCCCAAACCACACTATGTTTTGATTCAAAAACTTCATCAGTAACTTCTTCGTGCCTTGGTAGACAATGCATGAAAATAAAGTCGCTTGCAGCATGTTCAACAAGATCCCAAGTAACTCTAAATGGCTCGAATACTTTTATTCTTTCCTTAGCCTCTTTCTCAAATCCCATTGAAACCCAGACATCCGTATAGACTACGTCCACGTCCTTAACCGCTTTAATAGGATCACTAGTAACAATTATCTTACCACCGTATTTCTCTGCAATCTTATTTGCTTGCTCAAACACCTCTCTACTCGGTTGGTATTTCTCAGGAGCCCCTATACGAATCTCTAGACCCATAATTGCAGCACCAAACATCAGTGAGTGAGCAACATTATTATCTCCGTCTCCCACGAATGCTATTCTGATCCCTTCTAATCCTTTCTTCTCTCTTATTGTTAATAGATCTCCTAATATTTGTAATGGATGCGAGAAATCACTTAAAGCATTAACAACAGGAGCATTTGCATATTTAGCCATAGCTTCTAAAGTACTATGCTTATAAACTCTAGCGACAATTATGTTCACATAGCGATCCATTACCCTAGCGAAATCTTTAATTGGCTCGCCTCGAGAAATCTGCGTCGTTGTTACATCCATGTACATTGGATGCAGTCCTAAGTGATAACACGCTACTTCCAGAGACGAACGCGTTCTAGTGCTAGGCTTCTCAAACAAAAGAGCAGCAACTTTCCCTCGGAGATAATAATGTTCAATTCCTTTTCTTAATTTTTCCTTAAATTCTGATGATAAATCTATTAGGTATTGCACCTCATCTTGCGTAAAATCTTTTAGACATAAGAAATCTCTCCCATGCAGATTAACCATCCGTGCCCCCCTATAAGACTTATTACAAAACAAAACAGAATCTCTAATTTCTTAAATCGATTCCTCTATATTAAAATATAGTGTTAACAAAGAACTATAAAGCAGAACCAGTGTAAACGCCAAAAGGTAGTAGTAAGATAATGGACAAAAAATATAGCATGAAAAATGAGTTCTATTTAAAAAAAATGCATTAAACAAAAATATTGTTTAGCAAAAAGCAGTTTAGTCTGTTATCTTGAGTAAATCAGCCACTTTATGACCAGCTTTTCCCTTCACAGTATACTTTATCTTGTATTCAGATTTTGGAGGAATCTCATCTATTACCCACTTTATCTCTAGACCCTCTATCACTTCCTCTATTGATTCTGGCTTAGGCTCTGATTGCTCTGGAATGAATTCAAATGTTGGAGGGAGATGCTCTATGAATTCATAGTTCTGAGCTGGTAAATCGCCCTCATTACTTAGGGTAACTGTAACTATGTACTCGTTTTCTGCAGCTCCAGGATTAACCTCTTTACTTTTAACTATCTTTCTTAGGGCCTCTAGAGTCTCTAATTTAGGTACTTCTGATAACTCTATGCGCAGTGGTCTAGTATCTGCTGAAATATATAGATTGGCTTCTGCAGGGAATTCATACGTTGTTCCTGGTTTAGGATCAACAGACGACATTTTATATTTCACTGTGACATATTCGCCTCTAACTAGTGGTTCATCGAGATTATAAGCTATACCGAAGATCTCGATATTCATTTCGTGCTTCACTGAAGGATCCGTATTAGCTGGATCAGTCGTTATCTTAATCATTTCTGATGGAACTGGTACTTCGCTACCACCCTTATTTATTGATACTGATACATCAACTAATCTTGGTGGCTTAAAGTCAGCGGGGATTATGTCCTTTATCGATAGTTGATCTATAGTAGCGCTTCCTAGATTGTCAACGCGGATCTCTACCTCAATAGGCTCCTCTAAGTGACCAACAAGTTGCTTACTTGTCATGCCCTTGATATATGCTGGGTGCTTAACATCAACTTGCTTCGTTATGCGTCCCCAAATAACAGGGATCTCTATATCCTCTACAGTAAAGTTGCCAGACGTTCTACGTATAACTGTTGGTATGATCCATATTTTTAGACTCGTCTGAACCTTTGGTTCGACATCTGATTGAAGAGTAAATGGTCCTATTTTGGTTGTTTCATTAGGACCTACAACTACTGGAGCCATTATTATTGTATCATAATCTCTTTTTCCTGGGATCTTCCATTCTATTGAACCTCTAATGCTAGCGCCTCCTTCTTCTGGTGTAAGTATTTTTCCCTCAACGATACCTATCTCAGCTATCACTTTAATAGGCGCTTTACTCATATTCTCTACTATAACATAATTATCCCAGATCCCTCTCTGCTCGGATCTCTCATTCTTATCAACGTAATGCTTAACATTTATTAGTCCTCTCACTTCCTCTACATTTAAGCCGCTAACGGTTAAACCTTCTCCAAAGTACTTATAGACTACTACTCCTGATCTAAAGGCATCTTCTTTTTCAGCTCTAATAACAGCACCTACATCTATTGTCTCTTTTCCTTTCGCAGGACACCTAAAGTTCTTAAGAATAACCTTACTACCCTCTGTTTTCATGGAACCACTACTTATCTGAGGAATGTCTCTAATAGTGATTTGCTCTGGAAGGGTCTTTTCAAATTCAACATTAAAATCTGTTGACGTATTATTGTTTATTGAGTACCTGAATTTTATGTCAATGTCTTGGTTCATCAATGTAACTGGCTTAGCGAAATCTTCAGGGAATATTATTTGCTCTGATAATTCAACTGCACGCGGTACGTCTCGTATATTGTAGTTTATTGTTTTTTGTTGACTCCCTAATTCCCCAGCTGGAACCATGCCCACTTGAATAACTTTCTCTAAATCTGTTTTCTCGATATTCGACATTACTAATTCGAGGTCATATATAGGGGTGCCAGTATTGTTGATAATAATTATCTCTCCTGTGTTCATCAACTTCTTTTCTTTTCCATCACTCCCAATAACTCCTTCTTGCTTCTCATGCAAAATTATTATTAGTCCTTCTTTCTCTAAGGCGCCTTCAAATTGCATATTTTATCAACTCTAAGCGAGTTTATTTTAGATATATGAATAAAGAAACTGCTTCTAAAGATATTTCAAATAATTAGCTTAAAAAGTTTCTATTTCTGAATTAATACATGATACTTTCTCGTTCTTAAATCTATCTAGAAGAAAACCTTCTTGTTATTAAGGTTGATGCAATAAGCAGCAGAAAAATGAAGAGATATTCTGTTAAGAAACCCTTCGCCCTAGCGATTACATAACTTGTGTTGACTTGCCCAAAGACTAGATTTAGTGGATTAACTAATGCGCTCATTATCACTAAGACAATCATAAACACTATGCTTTGGAAAAATGCATCTCCCTTACTCTCTGATGCAAACCCAATTAGCATACCCGATATTAATATTACTGTTACAGCAGATATCGAGCTAGATATCTGATTTAATGACCCATTATTAATTGCAGTTATGAAATTACTTATAGATACCACTAACTTATTACTAAATGAGAAAAAATCTATCAGGGAAAGAAAGCGCATAGATAATATAGAAAAAATCTGATCTATGAGAATATAAATACTATACGATATCCAGAAAATAAAAACCGCGCTCACAGCGCTACGAGTAATTGATATGGTAACCCCCTCACGCTTCAGACATTTTTCTAGCGAGATTAAGATAAAAAACATAATTATCGTTCATGGGATCCAACTTAATTGCTCTAATTATGGCTTCTATTCCATCTAACACCTTGCCTCGCGCTATTTTTGTTAAACCTAAACCAAACCAAATACGTGGATCTTCCCTTCTCCATTCTAGTATTGCCTTAAATGCTTGTTCTGCAGCACGCCAATTCTCACTATTTAATAGGATTAATGCACGGATGTACCAGCAGATATAGCAATCAGCTCTTATTTTTAACGCTTCATTTATTCGATCTATAGCTCTGTCATAGTCCCCAGACACTAGGTATATAACACTTAGATTTGCAAGCGGAATAAACTGTTTACTTTTCTCTTTATTTACTTTTAGAGCATCTATGAAATCTCTGTATGCACCATTTAGATCCCCTAAAATAAACTTTATTTTTCCTCTCAGCAAAATCACTTCGAAATCACTATTCTCGTTTTTAGCAGCATCAAGGAACTCTCTAGCCTCTTTGAATCTGTTGATTGATGCTGCGAAAATCGCTAGTATACCGCGGGTAAGTAGATCTACCTCATTATTCTTAGCTAGAGCTAATAATCTTTTGTATAATAATAATCTGACTTTGGAATCTATCGGAAAAATGTATTCGCTTTTCTTAGGGAAAAGGAAAATTCTCTGTAGCTTAGTCATCTCTTCGTCATCAATTGAAAAGATCTTCGCTAGATCCAGCTCCACATTAGGTATATATTCCCAGTCAGGCGGTATTATAAATAGTTCTTCATACATTTGCTCTTTTATCAGATCTATAGCCTCCTTTACTTCATTTGAAAGAACTTTTAATAATAAGTTCAAGACAAACATGTTTTTTCCCGCCCTGTGTTTAGTACGCTCAACAATTGATTTTTTTCTTTCAAAGAATTCATTTAGCACTCGTTTTGCCTCACTTATCTCGCCTTTCCTGAGATACGTTAGGATCAGGTTATATAAGATCAGTTGACTATCAGGGAACTTCCGATAAATGTCGAGATATATTCTTTCAGCTTGCTCTAGGTTTCCATCAAGAAAACTTAGGTAACCCTTAATCAAATTTTCCTTGATATTCTTTGCCTCTGATGGCTTCTCATCACTAGATCTAATGCTCATCGTTCATTCCCATTGAATAATTAAGTAACTCGTACATTAAAATCAACAACATACAAAATTTAAAATCTACACAAAGTTAATTGATAAGAGTTACATTCCTAGCATGGTGCCTTAATGAGAAAATTAAAGTATTTCGCCTCAGAAATCTCGCCTCAAATGGAGGGAATGCTAGTTAGGGTGGCGGGCTGGGTAGTTAAGGTACGGGAAATTGGAAAAATAGTATTTATTATTCTGAGGGATAGAGAAGGAGAACTGCAAGTAATATTTAAGAAGAATGAAGTCCCAGACGAACTCTTCGAGATGGCAAAGAATATAACGATAATGTCAGCCATGATTGTTGATGGAAAAGTTAGAAAAGCTGCAACAAAAAAAGGGTTTGAAATTGTACCTCTACGAGTAGAAGTTATTCCCTCAGACACACCATTACCAATAGATATTTTCCAAGAAACAACCGAATTAAACAAGAGGATTAATTATAGAACATTGGATATGAGAATACACAAGCATGCAGCGATATTCAGGTTAAGAGCAATAATACTGGATGCTTTCCGAGAGATAATGAAGCAGTACGATTTTGTTGAAATCCAGAGTCCAGTTATTGCTGTTTATGTTGCTGAAGGAGGAGCAAACGTATTTAGAGTTAACTATTTCGATAGAGCAGCATACTTAAGGCAGAGTCCGCAGCTATATAAGCAATTAATGGCAGGAGCTTTTGAGAGAGTCTTCGAAATTGGACCTGCATTTAGAGCTGAACCTTCATATACAATTCGTCATTTAACAGAGTTTATCTCGCTAGATGTTGAATTAGCATGGATTAGTGGTGTGGAAGATCTATTGGATTTATTGGAAGACATAATGATACATATTATAGCTAAGGTTCGTAATGAGGGAAAACGCTACCTTGATATTCTCGGTGTTGAACCACCTAAAATACCAGATAAACCATTCCCAGTCATTAGTCATAAAGAAGCGACTTTATTACTTAAGAAAGCGAAAATACCTTTAGAAGGAAAAGAGATACCGCATACGGGAGAACAATATTTAGGGAAGTATATTAAAGAGAAGTATGATACTGATTTATTCTTCATAACGGACTTTCCCTGGGATGTGAGACCATTCTACACTATGAAATATGATACACCAACTCCATCAGGAGAAATTGTCACTAAAAGTGTGGATCTAATTTACAAGGGAATGGAGATAGCCACTGGGAGTCAAAGAGAGCATCGATATAATGTATTATTAAACCAAATAAAAGAAAAGGGGTTAAATCCAAAAGTATTTGGTTATTACTTAGAAGCATTTAGGTATGGCATGCCTCCACACGGTGGTTTTGCATTGGGTTTAGATAGAATAACAATGCTAATGCTGGATCTAAATAATGTTAGGGAGGCTGTCTTATTTCCACGGGATCCAGAAAGATTGGAACCATAATATTTATGCAAGAAGATTCAGGAAAAAATTTATTAGAGATTCTTAATTATCTCCTCTCTTTTATCTTCTATCCTTTGGATTAATCCTAAGCCACTTTCATCAGCTCTCAATCTTATCCTGATTTCACTCTTAGGTCTAACTAAGACAGCTGGTTTTGCAATAGGACCACGAACTAATGGTCTAACTAGCTCTGGAACTCTAAAATCAACGCTAGTGATTTTTGCTCGTATTAAATCGCCTTTTTTAATTACTGTTTTTGTTTTCGGATCTCTTAATACACCTTCCTTAGCATCAAATCTAAATTTCCCGTGAAGTAATCTAGTAGTTGGTAAGTATGCGTCTACAGGACCAAGATTCACGTACACTGCTTGCTGCGTGACATCAACTATTTCTCCCTCGATAATCTCTCCTGGAAATGGCCTATAAACAAGTAAATCTGTTTCCACATCAAAGAATATATTGGGGCTACCATGCAATATGTCTCCTATCTCGTCAGCCTTCGCATCTATAACTGCTACTACGTAACCTAAGTCTTCTCTAACCGTACTTTCTAATTCACTCCTAAGTATCTTTAATATTATTGCATCCATGTCTTCGTCTAGTCGTATTTCATTTGGACGTACGGGAACCCTTAGCTTTCTTTTCATTAAGAAATACATTTATTTCACCATTGAAATGTTCTCTCGCTATGAATGAAATTTACTCCTTCCACGCTATTTTATTAGCTATACCTATAATGATAAGTGGAATAAGTATCGTAACTAACAGTATTTGGATAGTTGCGTCTTTTGATCCCTCCGGAGGGTATTGCCTCTCTTTCTTGGAGACCTTAATTGTTATTGAGGGAATCGTAATTGATCCTTTCTCGGTCAACTCTCCTTTCTGCTTTATGAAACTGACTGATGATTCACTTATAGTGTAATCCCCCTCCTTAGTAAACTTGATGACCACCCAATACACTTCCTTAGTGTTCTGAGGAATAATTGTAATATTTACTCTGACTGTAGTTTCTTCCTCAGATTCATCTACATGAGTTTCTACGTTGCTCGTGTTTAATGCATCGATGAATTTTATGTCTTTTCCAAGCTTAATTTCAAATGACACGTTTTTCAGAACCCATGTAGTTGGATTATCTATTATTGTTGTGAGATTAATGGGTTGATTAACATATACATTAGTGCTATTAATTACTCTAGCGCCCAATAAATCACTCGCAACAGCATATTTATTACCTCTCCCCATTGATTCATTGCTAATTCCGCCAGCACTACTAACTATTAGAACAAGTAAAAAAATAGTGAAAAATGCAAGTGTTGTAGCCTTATTCACTCCTCGTTCACCTTCTTCAAAATCTTTATTATCCTTTCGCCATCCTTCTTTAACTCTTGTAAATAGCCTTTCTTAATCAACTCTTCAACTGTCTTAAATATTTTATCTTTGTCTTTAGGCTTTACACCTCTATTCATTGCATCCTCTAATGCTCTAGCCCAGATCTCCTCTGGATATAAAAATGTACTCTCTCTAAAGAGAGACAATACATATAATTCGTCCTCAGATAACTCCGGCACTTTTTTGGTTTTAGGTTTAGGCGCTAACATCCCTATAATCTTTTCTAGGATAGAGAACCCTCCTATCCCGTATAGCTCAGAAAGAAGATGAATAGCATGTAGTATAAAGTCTTCTGGTGTGTTAAAGTACCCCTCTTCAACCTTCTTCTTAATGAACTCTAATACCTCATTAGGCACATCAATTTTTATTTCCACCATAATTCACTCACCAAAAATTAATTTGATGTAAGCATTAAAATTAAATAATAGGAGGCTCATCTGGAGCTTTAGATAACCTTAAAGCCCCATTCTTCTTAACAATTATGTCATCTTCAAGACGTATACCCCCCTTATCTTTTATATAAATTGCAGGCTCTATCGTTAATGCCATGTTCTCCTTCAATACTGCCTCCTTCTTCACAAGAAAACTTAATGCTGGGCCTACATCGTGCACTTCTACTCCTACTGGATGACCTAATCCATGTGTAAATACCTCTTTCGGATTAAAACCATTCTTTTCTATCTCTTCCCTAGCTTTTTGATCTGGATAATTAGCTGCCACCCCTTCCTTAATCACGCTGATACTGGCATCTTGCGCTTTTCTTACAGTCTCATATATCTTATAAAACTCTCTATCAACTCCGCCTGTAAAGAAAGCACGTGTTATATCAGCGCACATCGAGTATAATTTTATTCCAACATCAATATAGCCTACCTCACCGCTTCTTAATTTCTTGCTAGATGTTTTATGATGAGGGTTAGCACTATTTTTGCCAAAAGCAACAATTACCTCGAAGGATGGATCACCTCTCATATATATCTCCCTGTACATCTCGGCTGCCACCTCTCTCTCGCTCATACCTACCTTTATTTTACTTACAACGCTTTCTAAAGCCTCTAAAGTAGCTTTAACGGCCATCTCTAAGGCCCTTAATTCCTCATTCGTTTTAACAGCACGAAGTTCCCTCACAAATGCACTTGAGGGGACAAGATTTATACCATAGAGCCCCACTAAAGATTCAATTATTTTAGCATGACTATACAGAATACGTGAAGCATACGGAGCGGCGAGAGGGGCTCCCATATTCACTAGTAGTTTACCACCAGTTACCCCAGATAGCATTTTCATTATGTTTGATATGAACTCTTGTGTTCCGTAGTAAGATAATACCTCATCAGCAATGTTTTCATCAATCATACTTTTTTCAAGAGAACTCACTGAGACAGTCAGTTTATCCCTAGCTAATAATACTACAATAGTCCCGAATACCTTAGTTCCAACGAGATATTCAGCATTTGGATCATTTCCAGAAGAAATTATTAACCAACCATCAACATTATACTTTTTTAATATTTCAAATGCTTTTTTCTTACGAGAAATAATCACGTCAGATAACTCAACCACAATAAATCACCAGGGATATCAAATATGCCAAGTAAAAGGATTAGCAGCTGGTTTCCAGCACTCATATATAATCTTGATAAAAAAGATAAATACTCAGTATTAAAGCTTATTACAAAAATTTTTATCGCAAATCTCTTCTTCGCCTCAATAGCAACTATAACACTCTGGTTGATATTTGGTACCGGTGAAGAAGCAGCCTTTTTCAAGGAAAGTGAAATAGGTAGTAGCGCAGCCGTTTACAACTTAATAATGTTTTTGCTCATTGCTATTACCGCGTCCATCGCGATATACCTCTTAATAAAGCTTCGGAAATTTGGGATATTAGAACTAATCGGAGTTGTACTCCTAGCATTTGTTAACGGCTCTATCTCATCAATCGTTCTCCCCCTAATCGTTTATTTAGGACTATGCATGATCTCGTTTATACCAACAGTAAGTTACTTATTGAATTTAGTAGCGTATTCCTTTGATATTATATCATTAACGGTATTTATCTTGTTTTTCGTTCTACAAGCCTTAGCGCTACTGCATGATAAGTTTGGATTCTTGAGAAACATTTTTTTACTTATAACAGCTAGCTGGTCTGGAGTCTTTATGGGTCTTTACACTGGCTCACTAACACCATTGGTACTGATGGTTGGTTTCTCGTTATACGATATTTATGCAGTAAAGCAAGGGCCAATAAGAAAGATAACAGAGGAATTACGTGAACTTCAACCCAAATCAACTGAGGAAAAAGAGGAGAGCAGTTTCGTGCTAGGGTTAGGAGATTTATTTTTTTATTCCGTAGCTTTGAGCTATTCACTCGCTTATTTTAACCTCATGGTTTTCATAGAGGTAGCCATTGGCTTAATTATTGGCATTTTAGCTACTATCTGGATTCTCATCTCTAGTCCTAAGAGCGAGCAAGAACTACCCGCTTTACCGATCCCGTTAATGTTAGCGCTGTTAGTTATTTGTCTAAATTTACTTCTATAAGCCCTTTTATAAGATAGTCATTAATGCTCATAATGATTGGATGGTTTCAGTTAGATTGTTCTTAATCTTTTTCTTTCATAATCCCTTAGAATATTCCTTATAATGGGGCATGATTCAAAATTACAATCCGTATTTAGCTTATTACAAAATACTTTAGGAGGGGATAATGACTTTATCTCTCCAAAGCTACATGCAAATCTGAAATGCTCCCAGAATAAATAATATATCGTTTTCTTAAGATCCTCGTAGGATATATCTGGAGGCAAGAAACCTAGCCGTATTAAAGATATGATGTTGTTATTACCTATTAAACTCATTTTATCATCACTATTCAAGCTCTACTATGAGGTATCTCTTAGGCTTATGAATCTTAATTAGATTCATGAACTTCTCGTAATTATATAACTCGGATACCTTCCTTGATTCAACTTTATTGCATTTCGGACAGAATAATTCTTTCTTTTTGATTAATGGTGTACCGCATGTACTACATCTAGCTGCTACAACTCCCAGGAGCTTATCGTTTATAACAATATTGACTGGTAATGTATAATCCATCACGATTCTACTAATCAGTATGTCTCCTGTTTTAATCATTTTACTGAGAGATTCCGTTCTCACGCCTAATTGTGATATATGTAGATTTGCGGAAAAAGGTTTCTTCAAGGGAATTAATTTTAAGTTGCGCGGAGATTTACCAATCTTAATTATAAACCATATTTTTACGTTAGCTATGGAGTTACCGACAGAGATAACCTCCCCTAAAACTAGATCATTCCTTCTTGGAAAAATAGGCTGTTTAATGGGATCAATCCACACAAGCCTTGTTTCCTTATTAAAGCGAACGAAACCTGTGATTGTTGAAACCAATTTTCCATTAATAGTTACAGTGCCTCTTCCTGCTTTTAATCCTTCAGCATTTGTGATTATTTCCCCAGGGAATACCATAGATCCTTCCTCTAGACTCATTTTTTCTCAACCCCATTCTCCTCGTAAAAGATAATTCTTTGGCCTTGATTAATCACGTCCTTAAGCACTTTACCTAATCTACTTCTTTTTTCTATCTTAATGGTTCCAGATCGACTTATCATATCTGCAAATAAAAATCTAGATCCAAGGTATGCAGTAACTGTTCTACCGGCTTTTCCGCGACCGAAATCAAATACGTACGATTTTTTCCTTACATGAATCACGTATGGGAGAATGGATCCTCTCTTCTCCCCTCCACCTAAATCTTCCTCCGATCCATACAGCTCTTTAGTCGCTTCTCTAGATACCGGTACAACAAAGGTTCTTTCTCCAAATGTATATATCTCGAACATAGGCCTATTCGTAATGAAATCAAATATAACTACTACTGGCCTGGCTAGATCCTCACTTTGTAACCCGTGAGGAACCTTTACAGTGGTCTTTAATGCCAGCACTCTATTAACCTCACCCTTATTCATGAATATAACCGTATCGATTATTGAAGGTATCATTCCAAGCTCTACTTTCCCAATGAATCGTTGAATCGCATCGACAGCGGTGGTGGCATGTATAACGCCAATCATTCCAACTCCTGCCAATCTTAGATCAGCAAATAACTGAAAATCATCCGAATTTCTCATTTCATCAAAAATCGTGTAATCAGGTCTAGATAATAATAATATATCATGTATCTCATCTGGAGTTCCAAATGCTTTAGAATACCTTGTGATCTCCTTTGATAAAATCATGTCTCGAGGAGCTTCTATTGTCTTGACAATCTTACCCAGCTCTTTATAGAACTCAGCTAAAGCTTGGGCAAAAGTTGTTTTACCGTGACCTGGAGGGCCAGCGATTAGGATTCCCTCAGCTCTAAACTTTAATCTTTCTATCAGTTTCTTAGGTAAATTGTATTCCTCTAGAGATAGTTTTCTTACTGGTCTAACCGCAGTTATTTCTATTGCGTCAGAAAATGGTGGTTTTGTTATAACGATTCTTAAGTCTTCAAGCTGAATAATCGTACTTGAGGGTCTTTCAATCTCTATGAACCCTTGCACATCCGATCTTCTAACCTCCTCTATTATCTCCCTTATAATCGCTTCTAGCTCTTCCCTTGTCATCGGAGTATCCCTAATTGTTTCAAACCTCCAATTTCCAGGAACCCCCTTCTTAGCCGTCGGCTTTACACCTTCTTTCAAGTGTACAGATAAGGTATCTTCATCGAAGAATTCTCTTATTCTTGATCTCATTTCTCCTTCTTCACGAAACGGAAAAACTAACTCTGATCTTAATCCAGCTGATCTAGCTAGTTTATGAAGCAATTGATCACTAGTTAAGATAACTGCATCTAACTCCTTAGCAATCTCCATTACTGCCTCATCCAGGGATATACTTTTCTCTCCCCGGCGAACAAATCGAATCTCTGCCCCTTTTTCTCTCATTTTAGCTAATTCTTCTATTCCAACTAACCCATCCTCTAATCCACTATTAGCCATTTCTCTAAGTTTAACGATCACATCCCACGGTACGTAAAAAATCCCTGTCCTTATTTTCTCCAGAATTCGCATACTTCTTAGCGCTCCAGAGATTGTAATCGTCAGATCCATAACATATTTCTCTTTTTTAAGCTCGCTCATCACTATCTCCCAATCCTCTAACTAGCTGATAAATACATAAACAAAGCGTAATGCTATAGAGTAATTATTGTTAATTCATTCCTCATCCATGATTAATTTTCCATACATGCATTTCTAAGGTTTACTCTCGTGAGGAAAGATATATAATATTTACCTTTGCAAAAAAACATTGACGATAAATAGGATTAATTCTGCAATAAATCAACTCAAAATGAGTGATGAAGAACTCAATGGAGATGAAAAAGATAGTACTAGCTCGCTATAGATAGCTCACCACTCAAGATCCTCATCATTACTCTTCAGTAGGCCAGACTCCGATCATCGCTAGTTCTAATTAAGAATCAAATATAAAATGAATATAAATCCTTCTAAGAATCTACCTTTTATTGACAAGACCTGTCTTAAGACGGCATATCTCGGCTCAAAATGTATCACTATTACATAAAACGCTTCTCAATACGCTTTGATCAATTTGTTAATCTTGTATTTTCATGAAACTATAGACTTAAATTTTGGATGATTAATCTAGCTTAATTAGTTAAAGTTTAGATGAACTAATATATATCTCCCAGCCTAAGGAAATATAAATAAATAATATTTCGACGCAATACTTGGTGATAGAATTGTCATCATTTTTCGAAAAAATGAAAGATTCTCTCAGTGTTTTTAAGATTCCTAAGGAAAGCGTTCTACACTATTTAGCACTTGCTGGCATACTTATCATCGCATTCCTAATAAGAGCGTACCCAATTATAGCTTATGGTTACTCTCTAAGAGCTTACGATACGTTCATTCAATATATGGCAACAACCATAATAGAGAAGAAAGGGCTCCTCTACTTCCTGACACATGTAGATTATAACACTTGGTATCCCTGGGGACGATCATGGACAGCATTGTATATAGGAATACCTTTCACAGCGTACATCCTGCATAAATTACTTCTGTTTCTTGGATTTAATGTTGAACTAATAGTTGTAGCCTCAGCTATGCCACCATTCTTCGGAACTCTAGCTGTTTTAAGTGTCTATGGAGTGGCCACCGAGATAAAGAGCAAGCGAGCTGGATTATTTGCTTCTTTTCTAGCAGCCATAAGCGCGGGTATGATACAGAGAACCATAGCTGGATTCTTTGATAACGAGTCTGTTGGAATATTCCTGATTATATTCTCAATATACTTGTTCATTCTTGCCAGCAAGAGAGAATCAGTTCTATATGCTATACTTGACGGCCTCGTCCTTGGATTCCTGGGCTGGACTTGGGGTATCTATAGATATGTCTTTGGTCTATTTGCTCTTTACGTCTTTGTCCTACTGATCGCTCGCAAATTAGATAATAATGTTGCATTAACATACATAATTGTTGCTGGATGGGGACTAAGTATAACAGCTATTCTCCCAAGAAATTACGGCATAGTCTTATCCATAGAGGGCATGTTGGTGCTTGGAGTCTTGCTATTAATCATAATAAGGGAAATAGCAGTTTACTTAAGTAGAACTCTTGCGGGAGGAGCAAAACAAGCATATACGGTCATGTCTATTGGAGGAGGAATAATCATCATAGCAGGAATATTAGCGCTGTACGCTATGGGGCAATTAGCTCCGTTAGGAGCTAAATTCGCTAGCGTTATAAATCCAGTACTAAGGACAGGACTCCCTACATTTAGTAGTGTAAGTGAAAATCAACCTGCAGCCTGGGGTGTTATCTTCTTAGGGGTCTTCGCATCGATTTTATTTGCACCACTAGGACTATATTACTCGCTTGAGCATAGAGATATCGCACAGATATTTCTCCTTGTAATGGTACTTACTGGGTTCTATTTCTCTGCGAGCATATCTAGGTATATTGCGCTTGGAGCACCGTTATTAGCCATAGGGGCGGGAATAGGAATAGATTACTTATTAGATCCATTTGCAAGAGTTATGAGAGGGGAATGGATAGTACATAGAATTAAACCAGTAAGAGCGCGGTTAGGAGAAGCTAAATTACCTAAAGGTGAAGCTTTTGCAGTATATTTATTGATAGCTCTAGTACTCTCTCTAAGCGTGCATAATGCTGTATTAAGTGTTACTGCGGCAAGATTTGGAGCTGGAAAATACGATATAGATAGTACTGAACTAGCTGTACTTGATTACCTAAGGACACATGCTTCACCAACAGATATAGTGTTATCGTGGTGGGACTATGGATATAGATTGCGGGTTTACGGTAATGTGACTGTTCTAGTTGATAATGGTACTGGGAACTCAACACAGATGGGTATTGTTGGAGCAATGTTTATGCTGCCAGAAGAGAAATCCATAACACTGATCAAGAAATTCAACGTCAAGTACGTTGTTGTGTATGGAGTAGACTTATTCAAAGCTATATGGATGATCAGAATTGCTCAGAAATATGCATCAATGTTTAACATTACTGAAAAAGACTATTTTAATGCCGATAAAGGGCGCTACAAGGAACCTTTCTTTAATAGTGTTTTATGGAAACTAATTGCATACAAGGAGGATGATAGGCAGGTTACGGGATGGATTCAACAGATTGGAGAGGAAGAGATTACAAAGAATCCTGACAAGTACATACCTAAGAAATTGATTTATTTCGAGCCAGTATTATTCGCGAAAAAAGCGGGTAGTTTAGTAAAACTTTATAGAGTAGTGTATAGAACCAGTCAAATTCCACCAAAGTCACCTTCAGCAAACAGAACAGAGACAACGATGCTAATCTCTAGAAATCAAGTAACCGCTAGATACCTCTATCCTTCAGAAAAAGCATTAATTCATGTGCTTTACACACACTCTTTGATGACGGAAAGCCACAAATCTTACATCTGGTAATATTTTTACTTACCTTTTTCTTGTTATTACACTGCTTAATCAATCTTTCTCCAAATCGCAGAATATTATATAAAGTCCCTGGTCGTTGATTCTCCTGCTCATATAGCCAAATCCTTATATCCCATCTCATGCCCTCTTCAGCGTAGGGGCATGGAATATCATTAAACGGTATATTATTAAGAATAGCGTATAACGCTATTTCTTTTTCATGGAGTTCTCTAAAAGGCTTTATTCTAGGAACAACATTTTCGACTTTCTCTGGATATGGTTTAAGCTTAAGCAGATTTTCTAGAGCTCCCCTCATAACGTTCATTATTATTGTTTGGGCCTCATCATCGAGACTATGAGCCGTGGCCACACGATCAGCGCCAGCTTTGAGAGCGAGATAATTAATAGCCCATCTTCTCCAAACACCGCAGAAAGTGCATGTTGCGAATTTCCGAACATCACGTGGTATCTCAGCGATCCTATCTATATCATAGCCAAATAGCTCTTTATAACTAGCTACATACAATGGCAAACCAAGCTCCTTAGCAGCTTTCTGTACAATCTCTAGATTTTTATCTGAGTAGCCCCGTATTCCCTCATCTACATGGATTATGTATAATTCTGATGGAAAATCCTTCTCGATTTTGTTTAGTAAATATAGTAGAGACATGCTATCCTTTCCGCCAGACACAGCTACAGCTATTTTGCTATCCCGCTCTAGCATTCTCCATTTGTTTATCGTTTTCTTCACTTTTTTCTCAATATACTTGTTGAACTCTTCGATAGTATAAAAGTATTTGTTAGCGTCCTTCTTGTAATATATGGGGGGAGAATTAGTGTTCATGCTTAAATCACATCACTAGAATACTAAATTTAGGAGTACTCACGCCAAGTGTAGCCACACTTTTCACACCGATATATCCTAGTCGGCGGCTCGTCCGCAGCTCTTGTCTGTAGAATAACTACGTAAGCTTTCGAGTGACCGCACTTGGGGCATATCTTATCAACGAGAACCCCTTTAGGCTTCATCTTTGATTCATCTATAACTTCCGAACTCGTTCTATTTTTCTCTACATTCATCGCTAGAGCTACAGCTTTGAATTCATTTGGATTATTACCGCTCAATAATACTTTCTTTTCCCAGCCACATATTGGACAAACATATATGATAAATTTCTTTGTTTTTTGTTTGACCTGCATTATGGCACCGCATTTCTCACAAAATTCTGGCATTTTTATCCCTCATCACTAAAATCAGCTGCCATGTCGCTACATTAATAACCGTTGATGATTGCTATCTCTGAATCAAAATAAGATTGATACTCTAAGATATTGCTCTCTTCTATATTTAAATAATTGGTGACATCATTTAGAGAAAGCAAATTATTTTTTAATAGATCTATATTCGTTCTTGATAGAAGTATTGGGATAGGCGTATTAGGCCATGTCGCCTTGAATAAGTCATTTAGAGCAATAATTAAATCACTTACTCTGTCTAAATTGGATCCAAAGCCAACCACTATTAACGAGTCCTTAAGCATTATTTTGGTTTTTTTAGCTGTCTCGAGAAGTAGTGAAATGAAAAGTATTTCTTTATTCGCACTTTCAGCTTTATCCCGTAACTTAATTAGTATACTTTTATCTTTCTTCAAGATACTTTTAACATCCAAGAGAATAGAGTTATTTTTCATGAAATACGGTACTGCGTTCTTGAATGGCCATATTACCTTTAGTTTTTCATTAAAAAGGTTCATTAAAATTAAGTCCCCAATGCTTCTAGATGGAATTAAGTAGATTTCCCTAACCTTATTTTGCAGATCCATGAACACGGTTCTAATATTTTGTAAAAATAATTCTATTAGATCTTTTTCATTAGAGCTCACATTGCTGGAATATGCATGGTCATCAATGCTAGTTAGTTTCATGGATTCTTGAGTCATAATTACATGAGTTTTATCTAATATTATGTTTGGTTGATAGCCTATCTTAGTTATCCATTCTTTCCTCGGCGCTAAAACAAAACCATCGGGCAATCGAGAATAATAAAGTGGATGATAGTTTAATTTATCCCTAATAATAGTGATATAGTCTTTCTCAATTACGCCTTTAAGATATGGTATTGGGATATTTATTTTATCAGTTTTTACGCCCTCTTCAAACAAATCACTACACACTATAAATTTATTATCATGCGTACTTAACCATGAGAATTTATCCGCGATAATAAGGGTCTCTATATCTATCTTTTTTCTCTTTAATCCTCTCAATCCCGATAAAATTACTAATTCATCTGGAATCTTGAGATTTCTAATGTACTGCCATGGATCCTCAGAGATAAAAAACATAATGAACTGTTTCTCCATAAATCCAGGGAAGAAAGCGCTGTAGTTGCTTATCTTCTTAATGCTACTCCACCTCTTTTTCTTCATCAATCCTCGCTTTTGATTCAAATTGTATTTTTTCCTCAATAAGATCAATTAATATAGCATATAGGTTCTCCTCCATAGCTATTGGATCATCCTTATATCTCTCATCACTCTTAATTATTGATGAAATACTTCTTACGAGATTCCCAGCATATTGAAGCAATAATTGTCTCTTTTTGATCTTCCTTAACATTCTTTCTTTTTTACTGAGATACTCTCTTAGCCTTCTTAAACCTTCTAGTAATCCTAGTTTTATATTTCTCCTAAGAATATCCACATCATCCATGAAGTCTTTTGATGTTTCTGAGAATGGTACTTTTGTGCTAACAACTGATACGAATATACCGATAGGGTCTTCATCTTTTCTAATCTTGTATCTGCTCCAATCAATGCTCTCGATAACTTTCCACGCCACATCACTTTTCTCCTTATATAGAAGCGGCACTCTATTAGCGAATCGATAAAGGCGGATTCCTGGAGGAATACTTCCACCATAGGCAATCCCGATCTCTACGATCATTGGGTGTCCTGCATAAGAGAAGGGTTTTCTCTGAACCACATACACGAATTCTGGATTCAGTACTTTCCGTATTCCTTCCTCCAGTAATTTTTTGCCAAGAGGAGATAAACAGCTTGAATCTGGAGCTACTAGCTTCATTTTCCTAGCTGTCTCAACTATAGCTGCTATTAGTTTATCATCATTTAAAACTTCTTTAACAGGCATATCGGGAGGGATACCAACGACTTTAAGAAAATCCTGGACTAGTTTTGGACCCGTTCTCTGGAATTCTTTTATTAAAAACGATTTTATTGTTTTTGCTTTTGTACTTTTCATTAAAGATGTGAGAATCTGTGTATCAATGCCTTGTAAATGATATTTCGTTGGTTTTGGTGGAGGTGGCATTTCATCTGTTACTCTCTCATATATATGTAGGTTCCCCTCTGGATCCTCGAAAATGAATGTAGCGTATGGCGTAATTATCGCCATTTGCTTGAAATATTCGAGAACGTATCTTTTCGCTCGATTCCAATCTCCTAGGATATATACTTTTATTATCGTACCGTGATCTAACTTTCGGCCCCATATATCTCTGAAGCGCGATTTCTTTATTTTTTCTCTCGTACGTATAATCGGTTCATTTTTATGAAGATCGATCTTCAGTACGAAATGTGAAACGAAATCATCTTCCTTTCTCGCACTCCAAATCTCGACTGGTGCATTAGTTTCTTGAATAGAGTATATTATAACCATCTTTCCACCTAGACCAAAACGCCCCCTCTGCTGCATTAAAATATATTTAGTAGACGATAAAACCTTCCCCATAAGTATTGGTATTTCATTGTAAGCCATACCGACCCCGTTGTCTGCTACAATTAACTCAAATATCTCTGCTGAGACCTCCTCATCCGTGCCCTCAATTATTTTTCTTTGATACTTCTTCTCACCTAATTTTCTTAATCTACTCTCGATTTCCTCAGAGATACCGATAATCTCCTTTAGTTCCTTCTTTGAGAGCCTTCTTAACCTTACTCGAATATCTGGTAGTATTCTCATCATTTCAGCTGCATCTAATGCGTTCTCAACCAGTTCTCTTATAGATGTATATAGTGCTTTAGCGGGGTTTCCGAATCCAGCTATACTCCTATTATCAGCAAAGAATTTTGCTGGTGAAATCACTTGAACTGTCTTGCTCATAAGCATCTCCTCAAGGTTTAAATATAGATGTACTATTTCTACTTATCCAGTCTAATGAATAATGCAATAAAATAAGTTAGCTGATCTTAAAAATCATCAAGTATATAATTATCATAGTTTAGTATTAAGGTGACGCATCATGAGTGTCGAAATAGTAAGGAAATTCGAGAATAAATACTTGAACCGCGTTGAATATTTGTTTAAAATAACTCATGAAGCAAAGAGTACGCCTTCTAGGAAAGATATAAGAAAATTGATTTCAGATACATTAAAGGCACCAAGCGACTTAATAGTTATTAGGAGTATAAGAACTACCTTTGGTAAAAATGAGTCGCTCGTAGAAGTTTTCATTTACAATGACAACATTAAAATGCTTGAAATAGAACCTAAACACATACTAAAAAGAAATGAATTAATTAATGCTTAATAGTGGATAGAATAATAGTTATATACAATTTATGGATGCATTGTTAAATTCCAAAGACTTCATGATTAATTTAGTTCACTTAAAATGGGGGTATAAGAATGGGTAAGAAGGTAAAGAAAAAGCAGAGAATTAGAAAGCGAGCTGGTAAAAAGAAAAAACACAAGAAGAAGACTTATGTGGTTTCAAAGTTCTATAAGGTAGAAGATGGTAAGATCATAAGATCGAGAAAATTCTGCCCGGTATGCGGCCCAGGAGTTTTCCTAGCAGATCACGGTGATAGACTATCTTGTGGAAGGTGTGGTTATACTGAGTGGAAAAAAGCACCAGCGGTAGCTAAGGCTAGATAATTAAGTGTTTTTCTGTATGCCCTAAATAATAAATAGTTATGCGAGGAAAAACAAGTGTATATTCAAGGAAGAAAAGGCTATAACCTAGGGAAGTTATCATCATTTTTCAGGGAATCACCTGTTACTATATCCCTAATACTATTCATGATTGCGCTCTCAATCATTAGGTACTTAGTTTTTTTCCTGGTGCATATTGATATAAATGTAGAATTCAGCCTTGTTCCATCCAGAGTAGTTGAGGATGGAGCGTTCTGGACATTATTAACAAACATATTTCTCCATGATGATTTAATTAGGAACCCTCTACACCTGATAGGTAACATGATAGCGTTATTTTACATAGGTAGGTATGTTGAGCGTATACTCGGAGCGAAGAATTATTTCTTGGTATTCGTCTTAACGGGCTTAGGGGGATCAATCTTAATAGTTCTTTCAGATTTATTGTTTGTATATCTGCACTATCCGTCCCATTATAACTCGTTTTACTTGGGGGCTTCTGGCGCTATTTTAGGCGTATTCACAATATTAGCTCTGTATAAACCTAGAATAAAGATCTTTTTCTTCTTGTTCATACCCCCATACTTAATAATTCCAATACTTGCCCCACTTAAATGGATGCTAATTATTCAATTCCTTATAGATTTCTTTTTCGGTATTATGCATCTGCCATTTGATTATATTGCCCATTTCGGTCATGTAGGCGGTATATTAAGTGGTTTCTTTCTATATCGAGTCTATTTCCAGAAGCGACTGTACAGATACACCTATAGCTACGATTTTTAAGTGCAAGAGTGATAAAGCATGATAACTAAATGCGATGTCGTTATAGTGGGTGGAGGCCCTTCAGGTGGGTATATTTCCTATAACTTAGCTAATGATGGATTTAAAGTCTGCTTGGTTGATTCTAATCCATTGGATCGCTTAGGATTTAAGGCTTGTGGAGGAATATCTTCAAGCTATATTTTAAACTATTTCAAGAAAATCGGTCTAGATAATGAAGAGATTATAGATTATTCATTTGATAACGTAGATATCGTTGATACAAAGCTTAATCGCCTAGCAAACATAAAGGTTGATTTAATTCATATCAATCGAAGAAATTTAGGTAAGCACCTATCTACGATTCTTCTAGATAAAGGTGTCAATATTCTCAGCAATACAAGGGCCGTGAGATTAATAGTCAAGGAAGATGAAGTGCATGGAGTTAAGCTCTCCAACGGAGATGAAATAGAATCCATACTAGTAATTGATGCAAGCGGATTTAACGGCTTACTAAGACAACAGATGATAAAGTATGTTCCATTCTGGAACATATCTAGGGATGATTTAATCATAGCTATAATGGAACAATTACAGGGCCCTCAACCATTTAAGACATTCACTTTAACGATAGATCGAGGACTGATTCCTGGTGGTTATGGTTGGTTAACACCTGGCAAAAATAATAGCACTGTAGGGTTAGGGATTAAATTAGGGATTAAACACTTATCATTAAGGTATAGATTATCTCTATTAAAGCGAATCATGCTAGCTCAGGGAGAGAATAAAGGAGCATTTATCGGCCTTATATATGCAAGAAGACCATTTCCTACATTAGTTTATAATGGCTATGCTTTAGTGGGGGAAGCAGGTTCTCAAGGAAATCCCTTATTTGGAGGAGGAATTTTAGGAGCTTTAATTGGGTCTGATATAGCTTTTAAAGCCATAAGAAAGAGCCTTGAGTCACATTCTTCGGAGAAACCACTACTGATTGATTCTCTTTGGCGTTATAATTTCGAATTTATGCACCGTAGAGGTAAATTTCTAGCAACGTTAGATGCATTAAGAATGTTTGCTCAAAGCTTGACAGACGAAGAAATGAAAGAATTCATATCTTATCTACCAAGCAAATTAACTTTCGATTTAAAAGATATTGTTAAGATTAGTGTTAAAGCCATAAAAATGATTTCACGATCTAGAATATTCTGGAGAATATTCGATATGTATCGAGCAAGCTTGGAGATCCAGAGACTTTATAGCAAGTATCCTAAAAGACCTCAAGATTTCCAAGAATGGGTAAGTAAGGACTTGGAGATATTTGAATCACTAAAAAAGAAATTAATGAAATAGGAATTTATTCATGTTGCTTACTTTGAGCCCGTATTAGTCTCTTAGAATAACCTAATCTAACATATCCAGTACCAACGGGAGGAATACCACCTACAATTACGTTCTCTGTAGCTCCGAGAAGAGGATCAACCATGCCGATCGCAGCAGCACCAAATAAGTGTTTTCCAGTTTCCTCAAAAGCAGCTCTAGCAAGTACACTTGATTTCCTACCTACTATACCATATCTCCCTATTGCTTCTATTTCGCCATGCATCGTCATTACATCTGCAACATACAAGATGTGTCTTAAATCTACGTCCAACCCGTATTGATCTAACACTTTCTTAGCTTCTTTAACTATTAATCTCCTAGCGGCCTCTATCCCGAATACTTTAGCAAATGCATGTATGCTATTTGTTTCTAATCGAGATAAATCAATGCCTTCGATATGGAGTATAGGGATTATGTCTGGAGAGGGTATAAGTATGTAGTATTCTCCGTATTCTGATTTTCTTAGCTGAGCTTTCTCGTATCCTTTAATTCCTCTAAATACTTTTTCTCTAATTTTCTTGAAGACATCTGGGATAGTTATGTCTTCGGATGCTGGATAAACATTAATTACGTATTTTGCTTCATGTACTACTTCTACTTTACCTATTTTCTTTAACTCTTCTACAACAACCTCCGGTGTTAGATTTAATCTTCTTAGATCATCTTTATTAAGCAATATCCTTATTCTATTGAGTTCAGGTTGGAATACTAAACCATCTTTCTTGATTAGATCATAAATGGTAACTGCCTTAATTTTATTTAACACGTCTCGTGCTTTTCGTTCACTACTCTTATGTTCTTCATCAAGAAAAACGCTTATCATCGGTGTACTAGGTTTCTCTACAGCATCAAATATCTCTTTAAGTCGAGGCAAACCAGTTGTTATACTGAAAGCAGCTACGCCAGCCCAGTGGAAAGTTCTCAAAGTAAGCTGTGTTGCTGGCTCGCTTATTGATTGCGCTGCGACTGTCCCAATGGCTTCTCCAGGATCGACTAGAGCTCTGATATATTTTTCTTTAACCCTCGCAATCAATTCATCTGTCTCTTCCTTTGTAAGTACAAAACCCTTCTTTAGGGTCTTTTCAAATATTTCTTTCAATTCATTTGCTACTGATAGTGATATTTCTTGCTTCAACATCTCAATTGCTTCATCGTAATAATCTGGCCATTTTTTAGTTTTGGGACCCTTAATATTCTTGTCCCTTCTAGCGATAATTTCATAGAAAATAGACTCAAAGTCTGCTAATTTACCGTGATAACTTTTGCCTGGATGTATTCCATCTCCACCATACTTAAACTGTACGATGTAACCACCCATCATTCTAGCTGTTCCATCATACTCTATTCTACTATCCTGCAGTGCATTTACGAGACGCCTATAGAAATACCCGCTATCAGCAGTTCGAACCGCTGTGTCCACAAGACTATCGCGTCCAGCTGCATTATGGAAGAAGTATTCAATTGGATTCATACCCGTTGTAAAACTATTCATAACGAATCCTCCAGCGAGAGGACCTATATCACCTCTCTTAAAGTGAGGTAATGTTCGTCCATCGTATCCTCGCCCAAGCCTTTTACCTCGGATTACTGGCTGACCTATACAAGCTATTACCTGCTGTATATTTGTTTCATCACCTCTTGCTCCCGTAACAGTCATCATTATGAATTGACTATCCATAGGCAAATGCTTCATTATCACGTTTCCGGCTTCTGATCTCGCTTTATCCAATATCTCTATTATCTTGTTCTCAAATGTGTCCTTTCGAGTAAGCCCTGGCTCTGCTTGCAAACGTCCCTCTAAATAATCCTTGACTAGCTTCTCGGCTTCTTCTAGATACTTACTAACTGTCTCTCTTATTTCCTTTTTAGCTTCCATTGGTATTCTTAGATCCCAGAGAGTTAAACTGAATCCTCTATCAGTTAGATACCTCGTGATCATCGCTCCCATATGATTCAGGAACCTTTTGCCTTCTTCATATCCATATCTCTCTATTATCTTATGCACGAGATTTCTTGGTTTCTCTGCACCAATAGCATTTTTGTCTACTACTCCCTCTATAATCTCGCCATTCCATATCTTGACCTTGCATCGCTCTTTTAGCGATTTCCCGCAAAGTATTCCCTTTATTTCTCCCTCGTAGAAAATGTATTTGGGCAGGATTTGAGAGAATATTGTTTTTCCATCCCAATACTCTTTATTATTTATTATTCTCGTTGGTTTGGGTAGCTTGTCTATCCCTGCATAATAGAGTAATTGAACGACCTCCTCTTTACTAAGCAATGTGCCCTCTTTCGTGAGAAGATAGGCTCCAGTAATGTAATCCTGCTTAGGACCAATTATAGGACCCCCATATCTGGGACTAATAATATGTCGTTTCACTTCCATTATAGTAGATACTTCAGCTCTAGTCTCATATGATCTCGGTAAATGAACATTCATTTCATCCCCATCAAAATCCGCATTGTATGGTGGACATGTCATAAGATGAAGCCTAAAAGTATTGTATGGCAGTACCCGTACATAATGTCCCATCATGCTTATTCTATGCAACGTTGGTTGCCTGTTAAAGACAATTATATCGCCATCAAGCAGGTGACGTTCAACAATATCTCCAGGTTTTAGCTCTTGAGCCTTCGCCTCTCTTTCCTCTCTGCTCTTAAATACTTCTAATAGTATCTTGTTATAAGTTCCTGGCCCAGTTTTCTTGAGAATATAGGAAGCTCCAGGATAGACATCTGGACCATTTATTACGAGCTGTTTTAACCGCTCTAAATTTAACTCATTAACTACTTCTGGGATCCATAATGTCTTCGCTACCTTTTCAGGTATACCTATCTCGTCTATACTTAAGTACGGA
>JALWRR010000045.1:0-13004 GCA_026993975.1 Promethearchaeati archaeon
AAAAAGCTTAAGCTAATATATTAAATTTACTAACAAATAAGCAAAGAATTAATAATAATTATTAAGAATATTCGAAAACAAAATTATTAAGGAATTTAAAAACATTGGTGCTTGAAATGACAATAATAAGCATTTCTATAAGTGATGAATTAATTAATAAGATCGATAAAACTCTAAGAATCAAGGGATATGTTAGTAGATCAGAGGTGATTAGAGAAGCATTAAGAAGGTTTCTGCATGAAGAAGAGATAAGTGAAAACGACATAGTTCTTGCGACAATAATGATTGTTATAGATAAGGAAAATAGTGAGGTTGAAGGAAAAATAATGAGAGTATTACATAAATACTCTACAAAAATAATGAATTTCACACATATCCAGGATAAAGATAGGTGCATAGAGTCCATAATATATAAAGGTAGTAGGAGAGATATCCAAGAGTTATTACTGGAACTAAGGCGATTAAGAGGCAAAATAATTATTCGAGAGTCTCTTATACCACTAGCAAAGCAATAATTATTTCTTAAGCAATTTAATGAATTCCCTCATCCAAGCTGGTAAATCAGGCCAAGCTCTACTCGTAACTAGATTACCATCAACTATCACATCCTTATCTTCCCAGCTAGCACCACCAACAACGAGATCAGGCTTAACAGCTATATAAGAAGTAACTCTTCTCCCCTTAAGCAATCCATAAGCATTAAGTACTAGTGGACCATGACAAATAGCGGCTACAGGTTTATTCTTTTCAAAGAAATGCTTAACAATCCTTTCTAACTCTGGATAATTCCTAATGAACTCAGGAGCCCTACCACCTGGAATGACTAGACCATCATACTCATCAGGAGTAACATCCTTGAAAGCTTTTGTTATCCATGGAAATCGGTAACCAGCTTTCTCACTATAAGTTTCCCAACCTGGCTCGAAATCATGTACAACAGTAAACAAAACATCTTTCTTACTGGGAGCAGCTACATGAACCTCAAATCCCTCTTCAAGGAGTCTCCAATAGGGATAAAATAATTCCTGGGCTTCGACACCATCACCAGCAATTATTAAAACTTTAACCATGTAACGACACCTTTCATAAAGTTATTCATAAATAATTATACTTATCTAGATATTTACCTTTTTCTGTTTTACATAAATTAATAAAAAATTTTGCAATTATACAGATCATATTTTTAAAAAATGTATAATTTATAGAGAATGCAGTTCATTTACTTATTTTAGAATTTTTATGGGCAGTATATTAATGAAATATAAGGTTCTTTAATTTGTTTGATGAAAAATATTTTTAATAAGAGGACTCTAATTTATTGTGTTACTTAATATTTGATTCAGTTCACATGTAGAAGTGTGGTGCGATGAATAAGGATGAAACTATAGAAGATTCATTAAAAGGCACAATAAGTTCTGAGCGAGGAGAAAGAATAGATGTCGCGAAGATATATAATAAGTTAATAGCTATTGATGAGAATCACGAATACGTGAACCAGAAACTATGGGAACTAGTGAAAATAAGATATATATGGAAATCTAGAGGCATAATGGAATCATTATCTAGCGTTGCCTGGAGCCCAGATGGCAAATACATAGCGAGTGGCGGCGGTCATTTGGTTAGGATATGGAATGTTGAGACTGGGGAAGAAGAAAAGAGATTCGAGGAGCATGAGAGTATAGTATATAGTGTTGCCTGGAGTCCAGATGGCAAATACATAGCGAGTGCCAGCGGTCATTTGGTTAGGATATGGAACGTTGAGACTAGGATGGAGGAGAAGCGGTTAGAGGGGCATAATGAATCAGTGTTTAGTGTAGCTTGGAGCCCTGACGGTAGATACATAGCGGGTGGGTCACACGACAGCGTTATTATTCTATGGAACGCTAAAAATGGAAGAAAGATAATGGAGATGAGGAATCCTAAGGGAGAAGTTCTTGATCTTGATTGGGATCCGAATGGAGAATATTTAGCAAGTAGTCTTAGCAGTAGAGTAATTAAGATTTGGAATGTTGAGACTGGGGAAGAAGAAAAGATACTAAGGGGGCATGTTCGACCAATATTTAGTGTTACTTGGAGTCCAGATGGCAAATACTTAGCTAGCGGATCGCATGATAGAACTATCAGAGTATGGGATGCGGAGGCGGGGCAACAGATAAATATGGTGCGGGGGCATCATGATTGGGTGTATAGTGTGGATTGGGATCCTACTGGCAAATACTTAGCTAGCGGTTCCTTTGATACGACTGTTAAAGTGTGGAGAGCTGATACTATTGATGTTGTTAAGATATTTACCTTTGATAGCATCGTTAGAAGTGTTGCTTGGTTTAAGGACATTATTGTAGCTGGTTTTGCTGGTGGGGATGTTGTCTTAATAGCTCCCTTTAAATAATACCTATTCTAAAATAAACTAGATTAATAATCCGGTTTTTAATGAATTGATGGATAGTGTATCCATATTGATAGTTAACTTAAGGATAAATTTAATGTTCTAGTGGGATAATTTTTAGTGCTTTTTAGAAATCTAGGTCGAGAGAAAATAGATCTAGTTATTAGTCGTAGATATGATTGGCCTATTTCTATAATTTGTCTGAATTCTAGGGAATAAGAAAAATATTTAATTAAGATATAAAATAATTATTTTTGAATAATCCCTGAGGTGAGTTTATAAATGCTGTCTAAGATTCCTATCAATTTGGATAAAGTTAATCCAGATAATATTGATAAAGAGATTTTAAGAGCAGCTATAATAGCTGAACTCGACGCAATAAATCTATACGAGCAAATGGCCAATCTAGCTAAAAACGAGAACATAAAGAAAGTTCTTCTAGATATAGCTAAAGAAGAGAAAACTCATGTAGGTGAGTTCTTAACAATGCTTCTAGAACTGGATAAAGAACAAGTAAAAGAGTTAGAGAAAGGTAAAGAGGAAGTAAGAGAGATTCTAGAGGAAAAATAAGTAAACTAACAACAATTATGATGACCCAAGCATCACTCGTAGAATAATGACTTTGAGCTTGACTGGTTAAAACACTAAGCATTCTCTCTTAGTTTTTTTTGTAACGATTTCTAAGAGTTGGTTTAATATTTTTATCTAAATCTCAACTTATTTCCCCGTAATTAGTTTAAAGATGTATTAGGTCATGAATCCCGCCTTTCAATAATTATTTTTCTTCTACCTATAACTTGTATATGGAAATAATTGGGAAGGTTCTTCTCTAGATTATCCGCTATATAATTTAAGAGTTTTTGATAATGCTTCTTATCTTTAATAAGTACCCCCAAGTACTGTAGTGTATAATAGTTTAGTTCTGCTTTCCTGAAATTTTCCAGGAATTTGCTTAATCTCTTTATCATCAATTCCCTAGACATAATGTGAATCCCAAGCCAATCCAAAACAACCACAACATCAATATTAGTCTCTTCAGCCAAGTTATATACTATCAATCCAGCAGCCACATTATCAATCATTGTTTTTATGAAGAATGATTCATTACCAAGCCTCCTAAGCAATCTACTGATTCCAATTTTAAGTTCAGCTAATTGAAGATTCTTTCTTTCACTCCTACTTAAACCATATCTGAAATACTCTTCTATAGACATTATAGCGCCAACTTATAATTAGTGCTTCATGAATAAATCAAGAGTACTATTCGATATAAAAAATTAGATTAATTATTTTTCTTCTCCGGAACTCTTACAGATCTAAGCTTATCGGGTTAACTGACAAATTTAATCATTAAATATTTTTCATCTATTTTTATTATTTTTTTAAAATTTTCATAGATAAATTTTTTTAATATTGTATGCTTTTTAAATATACTTTATAGAATAGGTTAAAAAGAAGGAACTTAAGAAAGAGGATCCTTTAGCTATGAAAAACTTGTTCAATAGGCATTTATTCACAATTAGATTGAGATCAGAGATAAAGAAATTTTTGTTCGTCGATATGCTGGGGGTACTTAGTGGGATAGTTGGTGGGTTAGGAGCAATAGTCTTCATAGAGATGATTAAGTTTAATAACTATATATTCTTTGACCTGCTGCTAGATTTGATCGATATCGAGTTATTCGACTTAGATATAACACCAATATTTATTCCAGCATTAGGGGGATTGCTAGTTGGTCCAGTAGTATATAAAGTTGCTCCAGAAACTAAGGGGCATGGTGTACCAGAGGTAATTGAATCAGTTAAGTTGCATAAAGGATTCATGAGGAAAAGGGTTGCTGTCTTAAAGATGTTAGCTTCATCTGTGACAATTGGTTCTGGTGGCAGTGCTGGTAAAGAGGGAGCAATAGCGCAGATTGGAGCAGCTTTTGGGTCGTTACTAGGTGATGTATTGAAGTTGGGGGGCAGAGAGAGAAAACTGCTTGTAATTAGTGGTTTGTCAGCTGGCATTGCAGGAACGTTTAATGCTCCATTAGGAGGAGCCTTATTTGGCCTTGAAGTTATCATGGGTGAACTCGCATTAATTAACGCCATAGCTATTATTCTTGCAGCTGCTGTAGGAACCGCTATAGTTGAATTATATTACGGTACTTCACCTACTTTCCAAGCGCCACCAACACTGACTTTCACGAATCCTGCTGAACTCATTTTCTATTTAGTGTTAGGGGTATTTTTCGGCTTTATATCCGTTGTATGGGTCAAGCTCTTCTATTATATAGAAGATCTATACGATAAATCAAGAATATACCCATACTTTAAGCTTGCGGTAGGTGGTTTACTTACCGGTGTGACAGGTTTCTTATTTATGGAGCTGGGGATATTTGGTCCTGGGTACGAGGGGATAAATGCAGCCTTGTTAGGCGAGTTGGGATTAGCAACATTAATAATTCTCGGAACATTAAAGATGTTTGCGACAGCGAATACTGTTGGATCTGGCGGTAGTGGTGGAATATTTGCGCCTAGTTTATTCATAGGAGCTATGTATGGTGGTGCACTGGGACTCATTTTTCACGCGTTATTCCCTGGAGTGATTAGAGAGCCAGCTACATATGCATTAGTTGGTATGGGTGCTCTTTTCGCGGCGGCGGCGCATGCACCCTTAACAATGATAATTATGATCCCTGAGATGAGTCATGACTATAGCTTGCTGCTCCCTATGATGATTGCTTGTTCTACTAGTTATATTATCTCCAAGACCATTCTAGGTAACAAGAATATTTATACTCTCAAGTTAATTAAGCGGGGAGTTAAGTTATTTGTTACGAGAGATCTGAGTGTTTTCGAAACTATTAAGGTGAGGGAGTTCATGACTAGTGAGGTAATTACTGTTAATCCAGATTTTAAATTGAGTGCTGTTCATGAATTAATAAAGGAAACGCATCATGATTGCTATCCGGTAGTTGAGGATGGAAAGATTCTCGGAGTTGTTTCTTCCGATGAGATATTGAGAGCTCCATTACATATGTTACCTAAAATCACTGTAAAGGATGTTATGAGAAAGAAGTTCAATTTTATCTATGAGGACGAACCATTACTAAAGGCCATAGAACTAATGAGAACCAGTGATACTGGAAAAATAATAGTTATAACAAGATCTAATCCAGCAAAAGTAGTTGGAATCATAACTAAGACAGATATTATTAAGGCTTATCACTATATAGCTAGTCTTTAAGTTTTTTAGCTCCTAATTATAAATGTACTGGTTTTCCCGCACTCTATCTTCTTTAGATTATGCTTATGAAGAATATTTAATAGTATTATTTAGTTAATCTTAATCTAGTTAGCAAGAATATCCAGAGGATCCTGTGTTGTGTTAAATATGTTTGACCCAATTCAGCTTACAGAGGCTACGGAGAAATACGTGTGTAGAGAGAGAAACGGCACGGTTTTTAGGAGATATTGGAGATTTAGAGGTGGGAGATGGTATGGTGGAATAGCAACAGCTGATTGCGTTGGATGTAATCTTCGATGTGTTTTCTGCGGACCACTACTAACATTCATGAGGTTGAAGGATAAGGGGGAGTTGAGGAGTCCGTCTTATGTTGTTAGGAGATTAACTGACCTAGCTATGGTGCGTAGGTATAAATATATTAGGATTAGCGGCGGTGAACCAACAATTTGTTTTGATCACTTAATAGAAGTTCTAGAGATAGCTGAGAAATATCCATTCACCTTTATTTTAGAGACAAACGGTATCTTAATAGGCTATAATAGATGGATGGCTGAGGAATTATCAAGGTTCAATAATATTCATGTAAGAGTATCTATTAAGGGAACTAGTCCAGAGGATTTTGAGAAGCTGACTAAAGCTGACAAGAAGTTCTTTAAGTATCAGATAGAGGCGATCAAGAATCTATATGATTATAAAGTATCGTTCCACCCAGCTGTTGTTGCTAGTTTTAGTGATAATGAGAGTTTAAACGAACTTGTTATAGATCTGAAAGATATACATCCATCTATAGCCGAGAATGTAGAGATAGAGTATATAATACTTTATAGGCATGTTATGAACTCTTTGAAGAAGAATGGAGTTATTCCAAAGAAAGCTTATAACACGTCATGGGAACTACTTGATGAAGATATGATTAGAAGATTGATTAATGAGAATTCTTGAATTCTTATGAAGTAATTAGGAAGATTAGAGTTATAATATTGCTGATTCAATAGAATATTATTATCATAGCTATCTCTTTATAGGAATCCTGCTTAGAAACCATTGCTTGATTAACTTAAATGAGTCTGATTTACCGATTAAGATCTTGCTGAACTCTCTAATCATCTTGCTGGATGTGGAGCCATTTTTGATGAATCTAGATCCATGCTTTAGGAGGATTTTAACTAGGATTCTCTGCAAGAGTAATTCTCTACGTCGTATGAAACTCCAAGCATTCTCATATCTTTTTAAGTACCTTAACTTTAATTTTCCACGCAATAATGCCTTTGATAGAAATAACCCTAGAAGAAAACCATTAGCGATAGCTAAATGGATCCCAGCCCCTGATAATGGCTCGACTTGATGAGCAGCATCCCCAACCAAAACCACTCTCTTATTAACTACTCTACTTAATCCTCCTGAAAGCGGAACAGGGTATATTTCTTCTCTAACTATTTCTAAGTCATTTATCTTTCTATAATTCATAATTCTCTTTATGTAATCTGATAAATTATGCTTAATCATGCTGGCGACCGCACCTACACCAATCTTTACACGGTCTCTATGCGGGAAAATCCATGAGTAACCACCAGGACTAAATAATTTACCATAATAAAATTCGTTAAATCCATTAAACTTCTCTTTTATCTCTTCCTCCTTCATTCTTAATTGAACTTGATAAGCTATTCCCATTTCATCCTTCTTAGCACTCTTATTAAAAAATAATCTTCTCACCAACGAGTTCACTCCATCAGCTCCAACAACAAGTCTCGAGTAAATAATTTTATCACTAGTTTTTATCACCACTTTATCTCCAACAAACGAAACATCACTAACTCTTTCTCCGAGTGAGAAATCAAATTTCCCTCTCAACTTACTTATGAAGAAGTTAGATAGGGCCTCTCTATTAACGTTAATTGCTACGATTTCATTAAAATTCACCTCATATCTAAAATCATTATAAAAAATTCTTACCCCATAAATATCTCTAGAAGAGATGCTGTATAAATCTGGTAAAATTTCAAGAGCTCTATGAATTATCATTCCCCCACATGGCTTGTTTCTTCCAGGTACTTTATCTTTATCAATAATTATAACGCTTACGTTGTCTCTAGCATCCTCTTTTAAGTGAATCATTAGGGATAATGCTGTTGATAAACCAGCAGGACCAGCACCTATTATAGCGATATCATACATCTCGTATCCCTATTCATTCTCATTGATGAATCTCGATTTAATTTCCATAGCTAGATTACGAACAATCTCATTATCAGATTCATTAATTATTTTATCAATATCGCTGAAAAACTCTGCGAGGTTCTCAACCTTAGAGAAAAGCTTTGCGTAATCCAATGCTTGAAACATTAATTCTAATTTATCTAATATCTTTACAATCTTTGCTTCTCTGGACTTTCCTTCCTCATATTCCCTCCATAAAGCTAAAATCTCCGATTTCATCTCATTTAATTCCTCCGGAATAATATCTCTTAATCCAGTATACTCAGCGCTCTTTCTAACTTCTCTAGGAATTAACTCTCTAGCTTTACCTCCAATATCATGTACTATTGCTTCAGATAAGTCATGAATTAACGCGAGTTTAATTAGTTTAAGAGCATCGATATCTTCCAGATAGAAGCTTAGAAAATAAGCTAGTAATGTCACGAAATAGGAGTGATCCGAAACACTTTCGACAGAGCACTTTGGAATACCAGCGATAAGCCAGCCAATTCTTGGGATTCGTTTTAATGAATACAACTTCAAAATGAAGTTAATTAAGCTAGACTTATTCATCTAAAAGCACCTAGAGATGTAATAAGTTTAATTCCTTAAATAAATTGCTAGGAAAAAATTAAAGAAATAACCCAGCTTTATAAATAAAGCGAGATAAGTGTTATGGATCTAGGCTGCTATAATTGCATGAAATATTTGTTGATAAATTGGTGCTAGTATCGCTTTTAGAATCATGTCAAGTATTATTAAAGAGAGTCCAATTATAATGTATTTCTTAAAAATTTCTTTCGGGAATGATTGACCATATATCTTCGCGGTCAACGGTATAGCTAGAGCTGTTCCAGTATATAGATATCCAATAACCCTTATAATAGCCCAGATTGGCCAAGCGATAAGGGATATCGTTAAGTAGTTAATGAATGTGGGGTTAGAGATGTGTAGAAATAGCATTCCAACGTAGTAATCCATGTAGTTCATTAAGTAGGCTCCGAATATGATACCAATCAGTGACATGGAGACTAAACACGTCACGATAAAGATTGAGTAGTGAGTTATGTGAATTGGTATGAATTGTGATGGATTACTCTCCGCCCCTATACCTGTTCGAATCCAGGTAAACATCTCCTCTCTATAACGCTCACCATTGATAATTGCTTTAGCAGCGTAATCTGGGAAATAAATAGTTAGGAGTATTATCGAGAGCGCTATTGTTGCTGTCCATATGAATGATTGCTTTAAGGCATCATAGTACCTACCCTCAATAATGAGGTAGTGATATAGTAAGTAGAATGGGAACACAGTGAAAATAATGAGTAGGACTGGAGTAATAAATGCTCCTAGAAAGAAGCCAAGCAATATAAAGACTATGCTTTGAATAATATTCCAGATCCATAATGGAGCGTACTTATCTAGAAAACTAATATAACGAGACAAGAATTCCCTATACGCATTAAAAATATTCAAGTGCATGCACCTTAAATATTTCCATCATGAATCATATGGATTTCCCTAACTATTAAGTTTTTTAATTTAACGCTTAGAAATCGCTTATTTCATGAAATAAACTTATTCAAGAAGAAGCAAGATGAACTCACAACTCAAAATGTTAGCGCTGAAAAACAAGATTGTGTATCAGATAATAAAGTTTTTTATAAAAATGAATCCATATTATAATTCTTAGTTAAATATAGATGATGCAACATGCGTAGTTTAAGGATCTTACAGAGAGAAATAGGCGACCTAATAAAAGTGGCAATGGCATCATACCCAATAGATCTAGGAAAATTTACCGTGAGAAGCTTAAGAAAAATCTTGCCTAGAGCTAAGGATGAACTTGGTTTAGAATTTGATGAAATTATTGTTTATCCAGGTCCACAGCCAAGAGAGAGCGCTGACATAGAACTCTATGTGAATGGAGAACTAGTTAAAAAAATAAGTGTAAAAACTGCTGTTTCAGGTAATTTAGAAGTAGCTTTAAGACGACTCAGAAGATCTATTAAAATAAATGAGGACGGATTACTTATAGCATTTGGAGTTGCGATAAGAGAAGAGAAACCCATAGAAACAAAAATGCTCATGATATATATTCCCGCTCAAATAATTCAGCAATACGTATCTCAAGAAATACTACTTATAGTCGAGGGAAAACTCCAGGAAAAAATCCGAAAAGAGAAATTAGATAGCATTGATCTCATAGCCTTAAATGAAGCAATACAGTTTGAACAAGCATACCGAAGTATACTTGCACAAGAAACAGCAGAGCAAGCTAGAGACGAAGCTAAGCAAGCTAAGAAGTTAGTTGAAGAGGCTAGAGATGAAGCTAGACAAGCTAAAGAGCTGGCTGAGGAAGCCAGAGATGAAGCTAGACAAGCCAAGGAGCTGGCTAAGGAGGCTAAAGAGCTGGCTGAGGAAGCCAGAAATGAAGCTAGACAAGCCAAGGAGCTGGCTAAGGAGGCTAAAGAGCTGGCTGAGGAAGCCAGAAATGAAGCTAGACAAGCCAAGGAGCTGGCTAAGGAGGCTAAAGAGCTGGCTGAACGGATATTAGATAAAATTGATTATTTAATATCTAAAATGCAATAGAGTTTTCGCATTCTATATCAGAGAACTAGTTTTTATATGTATGACTGGTAGGAATATCATAGTGAGTCTATCAGAGAAATGAAAAATAGTTAATGTTCTTTATAATTCTTATCACTCTTAGGATACTTTGTTCTTCTTGCCGAGCAAGTATTATGTGGATTTCTCTAGACATTCTTTGTATTCCTTCTCTAGCTCTGCTAGCTTCTGCTCTAGTTCTTTCTTTCGCCTTTCGTAATCTCTCTTTACACGTTTTATCTCTTCTTCTATCCGCCATTTCAACTTTTTTAACTCGTGCTTGTTTCTTGGAACTACCCATTTTCTAGTTGCTAGGATACCCTTACTATGTGGGAGATACACGCTATCTTTGTGCTCCCAGAACCTATCTCCCATTATTGGTGAAAACTTTTTAGATTGAATGAATCTTAATTTCTTTCCTGGAGTCTCGAAGGTATACATACCTGTTATAATGTCGCTAGTTTTTATGTTTGATAAAGCCCATAACTGGGTCTGATAATCATGTTCTAAGGATCTTAAAAGCATTTTCACATTATTTATCTCATTTCTTAAGAATGTTAGTTTATTTTTGCATCCACTTTTTATCCCGACTCTAGTTGGGGAGTTTGAATATGAACTTGTTTTCTTATTAGGGTTCACTATACTCGATGCAGTCGTGCGCGGTATGTTAGTGTTTAAGAGAGAAAATTCAGATTGAAATAATGCTCCTATTAGTGCTGGTGTGTATTTCACACTATTAATTATCTTATCTATGATTTTTCTAGCTCCATAATAAGCTGTTATCGGGAACTTGAATATGTGTTCTATTACTAGGGTGTCATTGCTCTTTATGGGGTTCCCCCATTTCAAGTATACAACTGCCATATTTTTCTCTGATATAGCTTCAGCATACAACTCATAGTTATTTTGATTCAAGATCTTTAACTCATATTCATTCCCTAAGTAGTCACTCGCATATTTATCGATTAAAGACCTCAAATATGTCTCATCAATAAATTTGATAGGATAACGAACGAAATTTATTTGCCCCATTAATCCCCCAATAAGGATAGAAACGCTAGTGTCTTGGGGACTTAGAATCGCTGTGTATGGAATAGAGACCCTCCACATTTCTTCTCCTTCTCGGTATTGATTTAAAGACCTATAAATATAAGTTATTGTTGGCGAAGCAAAAGTAATCCCAGTTAATTTCCTGTCTCTATTAATTGTATCAAGAATATATTCCATATCCTTAGCTACTTTCTCATCTTCACTAATAATGCATTTAACAAAGTACTCATAATAATTTCCGAAAACACCCTCTATGAGAAATGCTTCCAGTTTTCCAATAACATAAATCTCTCCACAATCGCTATCTATTTTAACACCAAAACGTCTTTCCAAATTCCCCTCAATATTATAGAGATTATAAGCCTTCTTAACTTTGCACTCGGTAACATTTCTAAAGATGTATATTGATATAGCTTTAAGTCCACGCTTAACTAAATCAATCTCTAGAATAGATGCAGCAATGATAATTGATTTCTCAGGATTAACAGCAAATCTTATGGGAGAGTCAATAGAAAAGTAAACATCCCAATTAAGAGGACACGCAAAATTAATCCCATAATCTATATCGAAGAGATTAATCAGGTTACTCACAGAGACACCTAAGCTCTGTCCACTGAATAAATCTGAATATAAAAGTTCAATAATTAGTAATATTTAATAGTTTCGCATTAAAAACTATTTATAGTAACCGCTAAGAATACTTATAGAAGGATTAATAAGCTGTAATATCTAACTTTATTAATTATTATTCCTTTATTAAGGTTGTTTTTAGAAATAGTGAGATTATGCTTAGGTATATTAGTAAGCTACCTAATATAGAGAGAAATAACGGGTTCTCACCAAGTATCACTATACCGAGAATTGTCGCTGTTATTGGTTCTAGTAGTGCTAACACTTGAGTTTCGTGAGGCGCTAAACCTTTCAGTGAGGCTAGATATAATGTATGTCCTATGGCTGTTGGAATTAATCCAAGCATTAGAACTATTAATAATTGTTCATAATTCAAGGGAATTTGAATATATCCTGCTCCTAGGCTTATGATACTGGCCTCTAATCCAGCTATTATATATGTTAAACTAGCTAATTCAACTGAATCGAACTTAATTCTAAGTACTCTTCTAGCTACTATACTGTAGATCGAGATCATTAAAGCGGCTATAAGTGCTTCTATATCACCTAACAAATTTGCTTCAAACTTAATATTTCCATAAAACATTATTAATACTCCTAGGAAACCAAGAGTAACTATGAATCCATCCAACTTAACTAATTTCTCTTGCTTGATAAGAGCAATTATTACGAGACTTATTATTGGCGCTGAATTAACTATTACTGTTGCATTGATAATGTATGTGTCCTGAACAGATTTAACGAAGAAATAGAAGTGAAAAAACAGAATTGTTCCTAATATTGCCGCATCCCTAAAATAATAGGGATTTAACCCCTTCAAAGCAATTACTAAAAGCAGTAATGATCCTCCACCAATAAGTAGTCTCCAGGCAACAATACTAATAGCGTCTAGTTTTAAGAG
>JALWRR010000045.1:13014-26147 GCA_026993975.1 Promethearchaeati archaeon
GAATATAGCTGCTGTACCGAAACATATTCCTGCTGAAAAACCATATGTGAAGCCTAGAAGCCTCTCCCTTTGCACAGTAATCAACAATTCAAAAAGTACTAAACTCTCCGAGGAAAAACGCAATAAAAAATTTATTAGTTCTTTCAATTCTTTAAGTGGTAAACAATGATAAGTTATAGGTGTACTTGACATGAAGAAACTCACGCTAGATGAATTAGTTTCACTATGCAAGAGACGTGGGATAATATTTCTGACATCTGAGATCTATGGTGGTTATGCAGGATTTTTCGATTGGGGTCCTGTTGGGGTAGAGTTGAGAAAAAATGTTGTTGATTCATGGTGGAACTACTTCGTTAGGTTCAGAGAAGATGTATATGGTTTATTCGGCGCAATAATAATGCACCCGAAAGTATGGGAAGCATCTGGTCACGTAGATAGATTTATTGACTGGCTGGTTGAATGCAAGAAGTGCCACGCTAGATATAAAGCAGAGGAATTAATCGAGGAGCAAGGAATAGAGATTACTGATTACTCACCACAAAACTTAGAGAGAATTATTAGAGAGCATAATATTCGGTGTCCTAACTGTGGTGGGGAGCTATCAGAACCAAAAAAATTCAATCTAATGTTCGAGACATACGTAGGTTCAGTTAAGAGTGAGGAAGCAATAGCATACATGCGTCCAGAAACCGCGCAGGGAATGTTCATTAATTTCAAGATCTATAGCGTATATGCTAGGAATCAATTACCTTTCGGTATAGCTCAAGTAGGAAAAGTATTTAGGAATGAGATAGCTCCCAGAAACTTCATATTTAGATGTAGAGAATTCGAGATTGCTGAAATAGAATACTTTATTAATCCTGCGGAAGCTAACGAGTGCCCTTATTTCAGTGAAGTAAAGAACGTTACTGTTAAGATATGGACAAAAGAGATGCAGAAAAAAGAACAGGAACCAAAGGAAATGAGCATTGGGGAAGCTTATGATGAGGGTGTTTTCTCTAATATGTGGCATGCTTACTGGGTTGGTGAATCTCTAAAGTGGTTAAATAAGATTGGTCTTAGCATGGAGAATCTCAGGGTGAGAGAGCATCTAGAAACAGAACTAGCCCACTACTCTGCTCAAACATTTGATATAGAGTATAATTTCCCATTCTTAGGATGGAAAGAAATAGAGGGAATAGCTAATAGAACTGATTATGACTTGAAGAGACATGCTAAGTTCAGTGGTGAGAAGCTCTATATGGTTATTAACGGAGAGAAAATCATTCCACATGTTATAGAGCCTTCATGGGGCGTGGAGAGAGTAATACTAGCTTTACTTACTGAAGCTTACAGCGTCAAGGAGAATAGAGTGGTACTGAAAATACCTTATGAATTAGCACCATATAAGGTGGGAGTATATCCCCTATTAAAAAGAGAACCATTCATTAAGAAAGCTAGAGAAATCTTCATGCAACTCAAGAATGATTTCGAAGCATTCCTAGATATCTCTGGAAGCATAGGGAAGCGATACGCTAGAGCTGACGAAATCGGTGTCCCATTTGGAATAACAATTGATCACCAAACACTTGAAGATGATACGGTAACAATAAGGTTCAGAGATACGTGGGAGCAAATAAGAGTAAAAACAAGTGAATTAAAAGAAACTCTAAATAAATACCTAAACAAATAAAAGTTCAATCACTCATATTCTCTTTATTGGTGATTATTTTTGAAGCCGTTAGATTGGCTAGATAGGGCAAGGGAATTTTTAAACTCAGCGATAATAAACCTTAAGGCTGGAAACATTAATATAGCTGCTTTTGAGATACATCAAGCAATAGAATTATCCCTAAAGGCAATACATATACACAAATTCGGATCACGCCCATATACGCATAACCTAGTAGAACTAGGAAAAGCAGTTGGATTTCATGACCCAAACCTAGAATTCATAACATTTATGTATACTTATGCTAGATACCCAGAGGCTCCGCTAAAACTATCTAAAGAGAGGGTGGAGGGTTTTATTGATGTTGCCAAACGAGCAATTAAGTTTGCGGAACAAGAATTGGAGAAAGAACCTTGAGAAATTCATGAAAGAAATAATTAAGAAGTACGGGCAAGTCACGATAATTCTTTTTGGTAGCCGAGCAAGGGGAGATTACAGCGCGTTAAGTGACACTGACATTCTCATTATAATGAATAAAACAAGCATAAGAATTTTAGAAGACGTAATATCAATCGCCTACAAAAGCGATCTAGTATCACCAGAAATTCATTTATTTGAGAAGAAATGGGTGCTTGAAAACTTCGAGAAAAACACCATTATTCTCGATGCGATTTACGAAGGAAAAATCCTAATAGATGATTTAGGGATAACAGAACAATTAAAGAAAAGATTAGAAAACATGCTTAAGGAAGGATGGATCAAGAACAAGAATGGTTGGTTTAGAAAAAATTTCTAAATAGAGCAAATCCTGATTTTATGAGACCTAATGAATCTAATTATAAAAAGAGTTAAATCACATTTTTATTGAATACCTTGCTTAAATAACAGGATTGTTTTAGTGTTTGCCATGTATAAATTCTCGTTCGTGGTAACCGAGGAAATCAATAAGAAACTTGATCACTTGCTTAATATTGCTAAAGAAGTTAAGGTCGATGAGACTGGGGTCACATTATATATATTAAATAATAATGATACTATAAGGATTAATCTCTCATGCTTCATTGATATAGAGTCTAGACGGGTTAAATTAGCTGGTTGGGGTGCTTGTAAGAATGAATTAATACTTAAAAGACTATCTAGAGAAATAGGAATTGAAATTGAGGTTCGTAAGAAGAAGCTCTCATTGCTTGATTTCGCAAAACTTATTATTGAGTTGCATGATGCGGGTTTAAAGGAAAGAGAGAGAATACTAGATATGATCGCGCATCGAGAAAAAATGAGTGAAGAAGAGATTAATCATTATGTGAATTTATTAATAGATGCTTCTAAGAGGAGGGTTGTGAAGAGAGAGATAAAGAGAGCTGCAGAGATAATTTCTTAGTTTCATAAGTACTTTTTCTTAATTATGAATAAACCTATTAGGATTATGATGATTGCGATTGTGACTATGAGATAGATTAATTGATCCTCTTTGCTTGGCGGAGCTTCTTCTGTGGGTTTGCCATGTAAGTATTCTGCTGCATTATTCCAGTCATACATAAATAATTCTTCGTAGTACTCTGAGACATTCTCATTGTTAATTACTATTCCTACTTCCCTATTATCTCTTAGTGAGGTTGGTGACCAATTTATGCTGGATATTAATGTTATTTTGTGATCTACTATAACTCCTTTATTGTGCATCGTTTCAAAGAGATGTCTGCTTCCATAATAGCTTGTGTTCGCTAAAGCAACATCTATCCCTGCGTTAATTAGTAATTGAGCTGTTTCATTGTTTTTACTTGATCTTGGATCCAGGATTACTTTAACCTCGACGCCTCTATTTTTAGCGTTTATTATTGCGTTTACTATATCTGTTAAGCTTGGATAAATATACATTTGCTCAATTAATAATGACTCATTAGCTGAATTTATCAGATCTATTATTAATTGCTCGGAGAAATCTGGGGATAGAATGGGAGTTACCTTCATGAATTCTCTTAACTCCTCTACACTCGCTATAACTTCATAGTTACCTTTAGGCACGTTATAGGATACTGATTTACCGTGATCAACTGTATTTGGGTCATAGGGCTCTGCTATAGATAAATCATATATAAAGACATCAAGATAATAATTTGCTACCTCACTATCATTAATAGCTATTCCCCAGCCGCGATTTCCATAGGATGAGTCAATTGGGACTCCAGACTTAGCCCAATTCTCGCTCATCACGATTACAGTTGAGTTATCTATAATGACGTACTTAGCGTGGGTGAAAGAGAATTCATCACCGGCCCAATAAACATCAATTCCCCTGCTATATAATTCGTATGCAGCCCAATAAGTGTATTGATTCTCCCAGTAAGATGCATGATTCTCCTGGAGAATTATTTTTATGTTTACGCCATTTATGCTCAAGTTACCTAAGATATCTAGAAGAAAAGGATTACTGAAGCTATATACTTCTATGAAAACAGATTCATTAGCTTTATGTAGTAATGAGTTTAATGCGTTATAAGAACAATCTGGGGAAGCAAACAAGTAAGCTTGCATTACATCACTATAGGTCTCTTTGGAGAATCCAGATGATGCTTTTATTTCCATGCCGCTTGTAGTTGCTAGCGGTGTAATAATTGTTAGTGCTATTAGAAACAGTAATATGAGTGATTTAGAATCATTATTCAATAATAACACCGTTTAAAAACATTAATTTGAAAAGTGGTTGAAAGCGTTAATAAGTCTAACTGAATAAAGGAATTTGCTTCTAATAGATATGCTTATGAGATATCAATTAAAGGCATGAAAAGCTTGGTAATAGTGATTTATTATTTATCGCAACAAAATTGTTAATAGTAACTAAGCTCTAGAGTATTATATAAATTATAAATTATGCTTAGATATAATTAAATCAGGAAATCTTTTAGTGGGTGTATTTTATTGTCTGAGCCATATAAGGAGCATAAAAAACATTTCTTGAAGGGAGTTAGGTTTGGTATAGTGACTATAAGCACTTCTCGATGGAATGATTTAAAGAGCGGAAAGAGTATTTCTGATCCAAGCGGAGATTTCTGCGAGGAATATGTCAAGAAGCACGATCACTTGGTTGTTTTTAGAGAGCTTATACCTGATAATGAAGAAATGATAGAGAAAGCTGTGAATAAAGCTATAGATTTTGGAGTTGATATCTTAATCACGATAGGTGGAACCGGAATAACTAGGGATGATATCACTATAGAAGTCTTAGAACGATTATTCACAAAGAAGTTACCTGGTTTTGGAGAATTATTCAGGTATCTATCTTATAGAGAGATAGGTTCAAGCGCATTCTTGAGTAGAGCTATAGCTGGAGTAATAAATAAGATGTGTGTATTCGCGTTACCAGGATCACTTAACGCAGTAAAGCTAGCTATGGAGAAACTAATAATAAATGAAGCTGGACACATAAAATACATGTTGGAGCGAGAGTAAAGAGGTGATCCCTTATAAGTGATCATTATTTGGAAGTAAAGGGGATTAATATAAGATATAAGAGTGTTAACGAGGGATCAGATAGAAATGTTGTTCTTATACATGGAATGGCATTTAATGCAGATACTTGGGAAAAACTAGGGACCCTTAATAAGCTTGGAGAAGCTGGATTCGCTGTTTACGCTATCGATATGCCTGGATTCGGTAAATCAAGTGGAAAGAGATTGAATAGATGGGTTGCAGCAGGTATTCTGCGTGAAATCCTAGATAAATTGGGATTAGGAAAGGTAGTGCTAGTTGGCCCATCAATGGGAGGTGGAATAGCTTTAGCTTTCGCGGTTAATTATTCATCAAGATTGAACGCTTTAGTGCTCATTGCTCCAGCTGGATTAAATGATGAGAGAATTATTGAGTCATTGGATAAGATAAGTATTCCAGTTCTAGTTTTCTGGGGAGAGAAAGACAGGATATTTCCATTAGATATGGCATACTACCTTAAAGAGAAGATAAAACAATCAGAGCTAGTAATCTGTCCTAAAGCAAAACACCCATGCTATCTAGATACACCAGATCTATTTCACAATAAGTTAATTAAATTCCTTAATAAAACATTCCTTAAGAAATAAAACATAATAGAGGTACAAAAATTAAAAACGTTAAAAACATGGAACCTAGGATCAAATTCTGGAAAATATAATAGCTTATAAGAATGATGAGAACTCGTTTCAGACAATCCTTAAAGAATGCTTGATACAGAGCTTAATTAACTCTATTTCTCTCTAAATATATTAACAATTTTTGAATAAATCTTTTAAATCAAAACAATTACTTATTATAATTAATTACTATATGTCAATTCCCAAAAGTAATTATGGTGTCTTATCTTGTTTAAAACCAGGTTATATGATTTCTCGAGTAAATTCATTTACTGGATGGGTCTAGTGAATCTGTTTCTTTTTCTCATAGCCATCATGATCTTTCCTATATGGATCTTTGGTATCTGGATATTGCTTGTCTTGATGCCTATACCGAACTATTTTATCTGGAAAGGAATATTGGGGAGGAATAGGTTAGCTATGGTGATTCAATTAGCAGTTCTGCTCTTATTAATAGTGATAGGGATCGTGGTAACATGGAGTCTAGCGCTATACGGTGTCTTGCTAAATAAATATGTAATCTTGACACATTTCTGGTTTTTACTCTCGATAATCGGCATATATATTGGGATAATTCTAGTAAACATCTATATGTATCTTTTACCTGGGTCGTTAGCGTTCTTTATAGTTGGACCAGTAACTATTGCAATGACTCTGTTATATACCGCTTTCTTAGCAATATATTGGCTAAAATTGGGGAAGTAATTTACTAGAGAGGTTAAAATACTTTAGTAGAAGTTACATATTTACTTGATTTCTTTTATGATGATTTCGCTACTATCGATGTTTCCTAGCTCAATAATTATCCTACATTTCTTGAATCTCCTTTCAAAAAGCTTGTTGAGCCTTGTAACGAAGTTTCTGTGAACAATACTGTACGCGAAGCAAATCGTGATTATTGGTGGGTAAGTAACTGTTAATAGAGCCATTAGGACCATGAAAGCGTTATATAGCACTAAATTGATTCTAATTAAGGTATACAGGAAACCGAACAACGCTGTTAAACCGCTTATTCCTCTAAGATACATTAAGAGCGTTTTCCCTAGTGGTTGTATGATTCTCTCGTTTCTTTTAATTATCACTAGGTCAGAGTCCTTAATAATGTTTATTAATGGAACAAAGATGCCTAGAACAAAGATTAGGAGAAACATGAATAAGTACATGCCGTAAGTAAGCATGAAATTAAAATAATTTAGAACAAAATTTAATGCACCAAAAACAAATAATGTTGGTGTTATTGTCATATCCAATGTCTTTATAAGCATATCTCTCTTATTTCTGATAATTGATTCTGGGTTCTTGAGTAGGAAATAATCTTTCTTGAAGTGACTCAATAGAAGCATTATAGCATAGATAAGATAAATTGAGAGAAAACCAAAAATTATCCAAACTGGTATTCCTAGAGCTATTGTTTCCAAAGTACTATAAATAAAATTCGTTAAGTGCGTGAAGAGTAGGAATAAGGAGTCGGCTAGTATAAATATTAGGATTCCTCTGATTAGAGCATTTTTAATGTTTCTAAATGAGATATCCATATTTTTCACAGTTTTTTATTCATGTTTTTCAATAAATTCAGATGATTAAAAAGCGTTGAATTAATCTAATTTTTTTCTCTAGCCCATAGAATTGCTTTTATTCCTTCCTTCTTTAATTTTTCGATGACTTCAATTTTATCATCGTAGACTATTTCAACTGGCTCCCCAATGAGCTTCTCTAGCTCTCTAATTTTACTTAACTTAAATTCTGGTGCTTTCCTATAATCTCCTTTAGTCCTCCAAATAACTATGTATGGAGTGAATTTATATCCCTTTTTGTTAGCTACTTCTTTAATTTTATCTAAAAGAACTTTAACAATTTCTTTTCTCGTCCCTGACAATATTATAACTTTCTTTCCATTTCTTACATAAGAATCAAATAATTCTAGTGCTTTTGAATCAACTTTATCGAGTTTAATAGCTAAGTTAGAGTCGAAAAAGATTTTCCAAAACACTCTCTTTTCATGAGGTTTTAATTCAGAATCGCTTTTAGCGCTGGGATTTGCTTTTTTCAAAGCGATATAATAACGATTACTATTATCTACGAGTACTCCCTCTAGATCGAATACTATGAAATAAGACACCTCCACTACTATTTTTGCGTTATTTCGCTTTAAAAAATTATTTTTATAAGTGATAAGTGAGATCAAGTTTGTCAGATATTTCTTTAAGTGAATTCCAGTCCTCTTCGCTTAACCTCCATCCAACACTGCCAATATTTGATAAAACATGATCTGGTTTCTTAGCTCCTATTATAGGGAATACATCATCGTTTTTTAGAAGCCAATTTATTGCTACTTGAGCAGGATTTTTACCATACTTTTCACCAAGCTCTCTCAGCTTATTTATGAGATTCATTATTTGAGTCATGTTTTCCTTATTAACAAATAGTGGATCCTTGCTTCTAAAGTCGTTCTCAGGCGGCAAATTGTTTTGATCATATTTACCAGTTAGCAAACCTTTTGCTAATGGACTGTATGCGAGAATAACTATACCTAGTTCACGCATTTTAGGAAGGATAGACGCTTCAATTTCTCTCTGAATTAAGTTATATCTCACTTGATTCGATATAATTTCATGCCTTTTCGCAGCATAAACAGCCTCTTCAGCTAGGCAAGACGGGAAGTTAGATAATCCAATAAACCTTATTTTACCTTCATCAGCAAGTTTCTCTAGCGCTCTTATGGTTTCTTTCACAGGAATATACATGTTAGGCCAATGAATCTGATATAGATCCACGTAACTAGTCTTTAATCTCTCTAAGCTTTTTTCTAATGATTTAATGACGTCCTTGAATTTAAGGTGAGAAGGGGAAACTTTCGTAGCTATAACTATATCTTCCCTTATACCCATCTCCTTAATTATACTTCCTATCATATCTTCAGAGAAACCATCTCCATACACTTCAGCAGTATCAATGAAATTTATTCCATTTTCAATAGCAGTATAAACTATCTTTCTTATTGTTTCTTTATCTTTGAGCCCCCAAGCTTGAGAACCAAATTGCCAGCTACCAAGAGCAATCCTAGAGACTTTTAATTTCGATTTCCCAAGAATAGAGTACTCCATTTTTCTCACCATTTCGAAATAAATATACTGAATTAATATTAATTTTACGATTGAGCGGATGAGATAGATAAAGAGTATATCGCATCTGCATAAAATAACTCTATAAGCTCATGATTAATCGTGAGGTAAACTTATAGAGGGTTTGATTCTGAAGTTACTTAAACTATTTAAGATTATTAGGAGTTTTATTTGCAAAACTATTTTGTTGACGTAAATTAATAAAGAATATAATCTAAGAATGGTGTATTGGCTAGATAAAATTAAATGATTTACTCGAGTTCAGCGTGAGTTGAGATGAGATATAATAATATCAAAAAGATGATTATTTTAACTATAATAGCGATTATTGCTCTGGGTATAATATTAACTGTTGAGCCTTTTGTTCTTAGATCTATAAATAGGATTAGGGTTATCCAGATCTTTTTAGTGTATTATATTTCCTGGCATACCATCAAGATGTTTTTTGTTGGGATAATACTGGCTCCAATATCCTTAATAATAGCCAATTACTTCTTATCACCGTTATTATCGTACGAGATAATCCTGGAGAAAAAGTTACTTAATTTGAAACTAGTGAAGGTAACTGATAATATTATGCTAGATATTGAGTCAGTTCTAGTTTATTCTTATATCCTGTTTGGACCTTTAACAATAGTAATAAGGATACTTTCCATTTTACCTACAGAGGATTTGATATATTTCTATTTAGTTTCATGGGAGCTATTCATGGAGAACGCTCCCTATATCTTCTTGTTCTTGCTCGTACCTTTCTGGTTAAGAGAGATGTGCAGGATAAGGGAGCTTAAATCTAAATTCAGGATGACTTACCCGAGCAAGTTACTTGGATTAATAGCCATTATATTGATTGGTGTTGGATCAATCACCGCGCTAGTCCCATTGTTCCTAGAAATTCTTAACATATTCAAGAATTTCTGGATATCAATAGAGCTCTTTATTGGCGCTGTTTTATTAGGTTATTTACCAATGCTTAGTCTAGTTTTAGGTTGGTTGCTGAATTTACGCATAACTAATGATGATTTGGTTAATTCACCAGTTAGGAAGCTTGAGAAAATTATTGAGAATAAAGTTGATATCTCTATTATCTCAATAATGTAGGTTTTTATGGTGGTTGAACATGGGAGAGTTATTCAGGAAGATACATTATGTTAAGGAGGCTAGAGATCTTTTTTTAAGATATATCGACGAGAGCATGATTGGTAATGAAACAGTATCATTAAATATGGCTCTAGGGCGAGTTCTTGCAGAGGATGTTTACGCTAAATCTAATGTACCACCATTCAATAGAGCTGCAATGGACGGGTATGCTGTGATTGCAGAAGATACTTTTGGAGCATCTGAAAATAATCCAGTAGAGTTAAGAATAATTGGCGAATCTGCTATAGGAAAACCATTTAAAGGTGTTTTGAGGCATGGCGAAGCAGTTAAAATCCATACTGGTGCGAAGATTCCTGAAGGAGCGGATGCTGTCGTTAAAGTAGAGTTCACGGAGGAGCGTGGAAATAGGGTACTTATTTATAATCCAGTTGCACCAAATGATAATATCGGTAAGATAGGTGAAGATATTAAAGCTGGTGACATTGTACTCAAGAAAGGAGTTGTTCTACAGCCCTACGATTTAGCTATCCTCAAATCGGTTGGGTACAAAGAAGTGTTAGTTAAGAAGAAGCCTATTGTCGGAGTATTTTCCTGTGGGGACGAGTTAGTTGATGATTTTGAAGATGGTGGATTTAGGGAAGGTAAGATAATTGATACGAATAGGATAATGATATCATCGTTTCTGAAGAAGATTGGATGCGAAGTAATTGACTACGGAATTATTCCAGATGATATAGATGAGCTTGAAAAAGCAGTTAGGAAAGCTATGAATGAAACAAATTTACTAATAACTATGGGTGGAACAAGTGTTGGAGAGAAAGATTTCTTGCCGATGGTTCTACGCAGACTTGGTGAGCCAGGAATATTAGTTAGAGGCATAACATCATCACCAGGTAGACCTTTAATTCTGAGTGTAATAAATGGGTTTCCCATAATATCTCTGCCAGGTTATCCTGTTGCGGCTCTAATAGATTTCATTGAATTCGCTATTCCAGCAATCGAAAAAATGCTTGGGATCAGAGGTATTAAGGTATTCCGTAGAGTTAAAGCTATACTGAAACATAGGGTTCCATCAAAACCAGGTGTAAGAAATTATGTGAGAGTTAGATTATATAGGGAGAATAATGAGTATTATGCGGATCCAATAAGAATTACTGGATCTGGTGTATTGTCTAGCGTTGTTAAGGCTGATGGCTTAATAGTTATACCTGAGGATTTGGAGGGTTATGAAGCTGGTCAAGTTGTAGATGTTATTTTGTTTAGAGATAGGGTGGGTGTATGGGATGAGGAAGATCTTTAGAGAATTAATAACTGTTGATGAAGCATTAAAATTAATAATGAGTTCATTTAACCTAGAGCCTAGACGAGTCGAAGAAGTTTCCTTATTCGAGGCAATTGGAAGAGTACTGGCAGTTGACATATCATCAAACATTGATGTGCCTCCCTTTGATAGGGCAATTATTGATGGTTATGCAGTTATATCTGAGGACACTTTCAGGGCTTCTGAAACGAATCCTGTTAAACTAAAAATAATTGAAAGAGTGAGAACCGGAAGAATGCCTAGGAAAAGATTAGAGAGAAATACTGCTATAGAACTAGATACGGGAGCATTTATACCAGCTGGAGCAGATGCTGTTATTCCAATCGAGTATACAGAAGAGGATGATGGTTTTGTCAAAGTTTATAAAAGGGTTAGCCCTGGAGCAAATATTCAGTATGCTGGCTCAGATATATCTAAGGGAGAAATTATTCTGAGGAAGGGTTATAGACTTGAGCCAAGGGATATAGGTGTTATCGCTGCCCTAGGTATTAATAGAGTAATGGTTTATGCCAGACCGAAGGTTGCTTTATTTAGTATAGGGGATGAGCTAGTTCCTCCAGGAGAGAAATTAAGTAATCCAGCCTCGATCTATGATGTTAATTCTTACACACTCTATTCAAATATTATACAAGCGGGAGGAGAACCTATATTTCTAGGTATAGCGAGAGACGAATTGGATGACGTGAAAAATAAGATAATTGAGGCAATAGATAAAGCAGACATAATTATATCTTCTGGTAGCTCATCAGCTGGTTACTCTGACATGATATATAGAATAATTGATTCAATAGGAGAATCACGTATATTAGCACATGGAATTAAAAGCAAGCCAGGAAAACCAGTCTTAATAGCTTCTGTGAAATCAAAACCATATTTTGGGTTACCGGGATTCCCCACCTCTTCACTGATAGCTTTCAGAAACTTTGTTAAGCCAGTAATAATGCTCATGGCTGGGTACGATCCCAATGAAGTATTGAAAGAAGTAGTCGTTGAGTTAAAAAGGAGAGTGAGAGGTGAGAAAGGGAGAAGATTATTCAAAACCATCTCACTTAAGAGAGTAAATAGTGATATTGCTGGAATCCCATTACCCGCTATCTCAGGAGCAATAACGACTCTAGCTAATGCAGAGGGGTATTTCGAGATAAGAGAGGATATAGAGTACTTACCTATCGGTGAACGAGTAAGAGTTAAATTGTTTGAAGATGTATTGAAATTACCTAAACTAATAATAGGCGGCGTTTTTATCCCTATTATCGATAGAGTTATCAGCAAGTTTATACATGGCAAAAGAAATTATAGAATAAAATATCTCAAGATGAATAATCGCGCTGCAATAGACGCATTGCTTACTGGAGAAATAGATATAGCCTTGATTTCTTCACCTATATTTGATGAAAATTTAGATATTAGGGAGCGATTAACGAGCGATAATTTTGTAATTCTAGCAAGTTTAGATAGAGATATCGCGCTAGTTTATAGAAATGATATGGACTTAGAATCTATTGAGAAGGCGATTGAGGATAAATTAACAATAGCTAATAGAGAGAGAGGCAGTAGCATTAGGGAAATAGTTGACAAGTTTTTAAGTATTTATGCTGAATCTAGAGGAATTAATTTGAAGCGACTAAAGAGGGATATACCAGGATACTATAGTGAATACAAGACAAATAGCTCAGCTATTCTAGCTGTAATTAGTGGAAAGGCTGATTACGCATTAGCTCCAATCGATCAAGCAAAAATGTATTCTGTAAAATACAGAAAAATATCAAGCGAGAAAGTATACTTAGTTACGACTAGAGAAAAAGAACATAGTGAGGAAATACATGATCTAATAG
>JALWRR010000046.1 GCA_026993975.1 Promethearchaeati archaeon
AAAAAACTCCGAGCGTCGTCATTCAATGACAAATTTTTTTATTTAGCTAAAAACCGATGTATTTCTCAAGGTTAAAATAATCGTGAATATGTCTTACACATAAGAGATTTTTTAAATACAATTCAATAAGGTTTATTAACCAAGTAGTGTTGAGAGTAGGCGATAAAACTTGTTTAGACCAGAGCAATTTGCGGGTTATGATAGATCAACAATACTATTTAGCCCAGATGGAAGAATCATTCAGGTTGAGTACGCTAGAAAGGCAATGCAGAGAGGAACCATATCAATTGGGGTCGCTGCATCAAACGGAGTTGTACTACTTGGTAAGCGAAAAATGGATGATTTAATACTCCCAAACAAGAAAATTTTTCAGATAGATGAACATGTAGGATCAGTTTTCTCAGGCTATTCTGCTGATGGTAGATACCTAGTCTCATACGCTAGGGAGAGAGCCCAAGTTTATAGATTCATTTACAACGAGCCAGTAGACATAGAGTACCTTGGACAAGATATAGCTAGCCTGATGCATACCTACACACAGTTCGGTGGAGCTAGGCCGTTTGGATGTGGATTAATTCTAGGAGGCGTTGATTTACTGGGCCCCAAGTTAATTTATGTTGATCCTGGAGGAGCAATGATGAGGTGGGTTGCGGGAGCAATTGGTTACAATAAAGAGAGAGCTGAACGATATTTAAGGGACACTTTAAAGGAAGTAGATCTCAGTAAATTAGATATAAGGGATGCAATAGTTATGGGATTAGCGGCATTGATTTTAGCGTCCCCCCAAGATCTTAAACCTGTCGAGATAGAGCTAGGATTCATTAAATCTGGAGAGAAATTCGTTATTAAGACAGCTGATTTAGAGGATATTAAGCCTCTATATGAGGAAGCTAAAACGAAAGCCTCTGAGTGGGCCAAGAAAGCGGGAGAAGAATCAATGGAGGAGGGTAGTGAGGAAGAAGAGGGCATGGTGTAAGCTATAAGGTAGCCCCGCTATATTTTTCTCATGTTTTGTTTTTATTATTAGTAAACAGGTGAAATATTTTGATTAATTCAGGTAGAGACCATGCTTTAAAGGGAACAACAACAGTAGGTGTTGTTTTCAAGGACGGGGTCGTGATCGCCGCTGATAAAAGAGCGAGTGCAGGTACGTTCATAGCGAGCAAGATGGCTAAGAAGGTTCACCCCATAACTGACAAAATCGTTTTCACGATCTCTGGGTTAGTAGCTGATGCCCAGGTTTTAATCAAATGGATACAGAATTATGTGCGAAGAATTTCGCTAGAAAGAGAAAGACCTCCGCTTGTTAAGGAGGTAGCTAGCCTTACATCTGTACTGCTTCATAATAATTTTAGGAGTTTGCTACCTTTCATGGTTCATTTCATAATCGGTGGGATAGATCAGTTCGGACCACACATATATTTCCTTGATCATGTAGGTTCAATTCATGAAGGAAAATACATGTCAACTGGTAGTGGATCGCCGGTCGCTTATGGTGTGTTAGAATCTGGTTATCATCAAGATCTAGATGAGAAAGCCGCTATAAGTCTTGCATTAAGAGCGTTAAGGTCAGCTATTAAGAGAGATGCGGCAACTGGAGATGGTATCGATCTAGTAGTAATTAAGGATGAAGGTTATCGATTTTTTAAGCCAAAAGAGATTGAGGAATACTTAAAGGATTTAGATAAAGTGATTAGTGAAGGGTAAAAGACAAATAACGCGTTTTGATCATTCAATTTTTTATTTAATTAGACTGAGGGAAAAAGAGCTTTTTAAGGACATCATAGACATCAAAAGAGGTGATTTTATTGAGCGTCAAACCATTATCTATTCCTATGAGAGAAAGCAGTAATCCTAGGATTAGGATTAGAGGGATTTATTCTACAGCTTTAACAAAGTTGTTTCTGGATAATAATTTTGAAATAATTCAACCAAGCTTAGAGATAGCTGAGAGGTTCTCTCTTAATCCTGAGAGATATTTATCGCCTCAGATAGACGTAGTTGATAGGTATGATAAACAAGGGATTATTGCTGAGGTTCTATTTAACCTAACACAGAGATTTATGGATATTTTATTTAAGACGTTCAGCGATGTAGTGGTAAGGAAAAGCAGAGTGCAGAAAGGATCAATATTCAAGGGAATAGTCTATAGACCAGCACCAAAGGGAGGATACTTAGTTAAAATAACGCCGCAGCAAGATGCATGGCTCCCTATTAATGATTCAAAAAAACAAGATATAAATCTTGGTGACCCGATTGTAGTAGAGGTAAAAGGGATAGATGAGTCTGGAATACCTCGAGTATCAACACAAATCAGTATTCCTGGTGACTTTGCAGTTCTCATCTCAGAGGAATCGGTGAGGGTTTCCCATAAAATCAAGGGTAATGCGAGAGACAAGTTAATAGAGTTGGGAAAAATACTTAGGCCGGAGGGATGGGGAATAATATGGCGAACTGGAGCAATGAACGCAGAAGTATCAGAGTTACAAGAGGAAGTTGAGATTTTATCTGAAGAGGCAAGAAAATTAATGGATTTAGCTAGGAGTTCTCCAGCATTAGTTAAGATAAGGGAGGGTTTTGATATCCTTGATATAGTTTTTCCAGGAGAGAGTAAAAAGAAGCTTGACGAGATAAGGTCACAAGTATTTCCAACAATTAATAATCATCACTGGTTAAAATCTTATGCAAATAGCTTAACGAAAATAATTGATTTTGCAGAGAAATATCTCACGAAAAATGTGTCGCTAGAGGTACTAAATAATGCGGTTCATGAAATGATATTAAAAGAATTCCTCCCAAAGGAAGGAAAATTACTTAAAATTCATCACATAAAACCGAATGGAAGAGAAGTCGTGTTAGGGCCAGCTAAAGTCGTCATGGTAGATAATACCAATGGAATCGAGTACAGGATGTTTCGAAGATTTATGCCCGGAGGTTACTATGACGGTATTGGTGCTCCTAAAGAAGCAGGAGACTACGGTATTACATTAGTCAAATTATTCGATAAGAAGCTCATAACAGCGTATTTCTCGGTGGAAAATAAGCTGAAAGGAATATACGTGAACATAAATACACCAATAGAGATCTATCCAGATGGCTTCAGATATATAGATCTAGAGATAGATGTCGTGTTAAATAAGGATAATAATATACAGATCCTAGACACACAGAAACTAGAGAAGTACGCAGAAGAGGGAATCATATCAAAGGATTTATTAGAGGCAACTAAAAACTACGCAGAAGAACTACGAGGCTGGCTAAGTTCCGATGGATTAGACCATATACTCCAGAAATGCGATGAAGTAAAAAGCGTGATCGAGGAGTTATTCTCAGAGAAGGAGGAAACTGATATAGATTTAGTTGAATTTTAGAGTTCTAAAGAATATTGCTAATTCAATCACTTTAATTTATTTATCTTTTTTAAGAATCTCATCAGCTATCGCTACAACTAAGACATCCTCTATAGCATCCTCTAAAGACTTCTCCGGTTCCTTAGGTTTCTTCTCAGTTTTCTCGCTTACCTTTAATTCCCCGAGATCAATATCAATATCATGCTTAATTGATGATTCGGCTGGCTGCAGAGTTTTTGCCGTAACGGGGGTTATTAAGCTCCCCATTCTTTCAGCTCTAGCTATGTTATTACTTATATCATTAATCATTCTCGTTATGAATGAGATCATTTTCTTAATTTCCTTTAACTCCCTTGACTCGACACTAACTTCACGAGCTTTCTTTCTTGACTTCTTTATTTTCTCTATTTTTTCTTCGCCATAGACTTTCTCTTGCAATGACTCTACAGCGAGCTTAAATCCCTCCTCAACGCTAGATAGTTCGAGATAATCAACCAAATCAATAAGATCCATGTACAGCTCCTTAGGAACCCTTAAACAAACACGAATCGTTCCATCATCATACTCATGAACTATACGGCTATAAGGATCACTACTCTCAGAAAGCAAGACAAAACACCTAATTGATTAAATTTGGGGGCCGCCAGTACACCCCCGCAGAGAGAGTCCTCTCGTAACCATCCTAACCCCGCGACCTCATACCCGTTAATCCCCAGAGCACGAGGATATCGGGTTAGGTGTGCTCCCTTCCGGGCCTACACCATTTCCCCGCCCCCATAGAAGGGGGCCGTGACCCCTCACCCTCCGGTGAGGAACCACGAGCATATCCCCGCCCCTGGGGCACGGATACTCATAGGCTCGGGATTAGGATGATTACGAGAGGATCATCTCTCCTCTCGGGGGCTGTTCGGGCCCGCCATCCCGAGGATTTGCGGCTATGGCCATTTCGGCCATAGGAGGGACCCCGAGCCCCTCACCCTAACTGGCGGCTTTCCCCTTATCTCTATACATAGCATAGTATTATTTATAAGCTTATGAATATATGTATACTCCAATGGAATTATTAACTTTTAATAGGATTGAGAGAAAAGAAATTATTTATTATAATCTAGTAACTGATTGAATTTCCGCTGATACTCCCTCAATAGAGTTTAGAATTTCTTCAATTTTTGATACAGCTCCTTCTTCCTCAGGAACAATAATCATTGCTTTTATCTTCTTGAGTCCAAAGACAAATGGCTCTATTCTATAATCTTTTAACTCTGCTTGGCTTGGGAGACTAACTTTAATTTTATCTATTATAGCGTTCATGTCAACTTCAGCGTCGTCTGGAATTATCTCTACAATGATAGCGTTTTCAGCCATATTAATCCTCCTCTTATGGGTATTCATAGCCGCATACTGGGCATTTAGCTGGTTTCGCTAGTGTGCGACATTTAGCACATCTAATAATTATTCCTTGTCCGCAATTTGGACATACGAATGCAATAGCGCTTGTATCCCTCGGATGAATTACCTTATTGCAAGAGGTGCATCTAGGCGTCTCTATAAAGCGAGGTTCAGATACACTTTTTCTACTCCTTATCTCCGGTAGTTCCTCTTCTTTTTGTAAAACCAACTTAAACATTTGAGCTATTTTCATGATGAATCTACCAGGGCCAATTAGTTAAGATGATTGAAAATATTTTTTGCTTCTATTTTTAAAGGTTTTGTTAAAATCTCAGAGCGTCGCGAGATCATCATAATCTTAGATCAGTAGTTTTAGGAATCATCATTGTGCAGTAATTCTTATGAAGTCACAAAAATGGGATTATAATACTTACTCCTCTTTCTCCGAAGATATTTCTTTTAATAGTTTTTCTACATCACTTGCACTAACTTTCGAACTAGTGATTTTCTCTGAAGGAATCTCTATACCTTCTTTCTCAGCAACCTTCATTACAAGTTCCTCAGCTGCATCATCTATATCTGTTTCAGAGGCCATTTCCTCTACAGTAGAAAGTAATGTCTCCTCGCTAACAGACATTTTCTCAGAAGCCTTGGTTAGTTCCATGAAAGCTCTAGCCATTTCTCTATCTCCGACATTATTAGATATCCTTACCATCATAGGCACTAAACTCCTTATGTTTTTAGCTAGATCCTGCATTACTGCTCCTCTCTCGATTAAACTCCTCAAACTACCTAGCTTTGTCCTTAATTGAATTATACTGGTAATATCCCTATCGAGAATAATTATCTCTCTAGCATGTTCTTTAGCTATGTTCACGTCCCCGCTTTTTATGCTTTTCTTGAGATTTTTTATCGCTTTTTTCTTCTTGAGCAGTAACTCTTTTTCATACCTATTAAGACGCATTTCTAGTATCCTTAGATTAGATCTTATCTGTGACATTGTTGGTGGTGGTTTCTCTCCTTTTAACCATTTAAAAAACTTAGAGAGTACAGACATTTACTGAACACCTCTGAAATTGAATGAAGGGTAATAACTAGTATTAAACTTTTCAATTTGAGTAAAGTTACCTATTGATTAATTTGAGATAATTTCTCCCGAATTCTTTTTAGGAGCGTTTGACTAACTATTTTTCCATCTATCTTACCGCGCACAATTTTCATGACGTCTCCCATTAAAGGTTTAAAAGCTCTTTCCCCTCTCTCTTTAAGCAACCCAATGTTCCTGTTAATTACTTCGTCGATTATACTCTCTAGTTCTTGCATCGATATACTCTCAACCTTCAGACTTTTCACTGCATCTTCAACAGATTTATCTGGATTCTTAGAGAGATACATTAATATGTCTGGGAACGCTTCCTTAGAGATCTTACCTCTAGCAAAAATCCTAAACAAGTCAAGTATCTTATCATCACTTATTTCATCAACAGGATAACCATCACGTCTAAGACTAGTCATTAAATCCAGTAATACGGTTGCTGCTAACTTGGGATTAATGTTCATTTTAATAATGTCCTCGAATAATTCGCTTCTCTCCGACATGATAATTCTTCTAGCTACTGATGTAGGCAAATTTAACTCTCTTACATATCTTTCCTCTCTAACCCATGGATATTCTGGAAGATTTTGTTCAGCTTCACTAAGCAGATCTTCAGTAATTCTAATTGGGGGACTATCTGTATCAGGATATAATCTAGCTGCAGTGCCCAGAGGGCGCTCAAAGCTAGTAGTGCCATCGGAGTTTGCTTTTCTTGTTTCTTGGGGAACACCATGTAGAGCTAAAATTGCTCGCTCTTTTACTTCATCTAAAGCTTCATATGCTTTTTCTCTAGGTCCAACAACAAACACTACTGCATCTTTCCCAGGATCAGCATTAGTCTTCATGAATAAGCTCTGTTTCTCTTCATTCGAAATACCGTATGCTGGTAGCTCATCTGTGTGTATTATTCCAGCTAAACCAACGATTACTGACACCCTCTCAGCGAATTCTTTACCAAATCTTCTTCCAGGTAAAATTTCCTCGCCTAGGACTCCTGAAAATCCCGGTAGCTTTAAAGCTAGTATGATTTCGCCGCGTTTCAAAGCTTTTTTAATGAATTTTGCTTTAGTATTATAGAAAATGTCATTCACTTCTACGGGTTCCTGTTGTTTAATCAAGCTCTCTGTTATTCCTCTCTCCTGAAGCTTCCTAGAAATATCTATTAGCTTTAATTGGCGCTTTATCTCGTTATCTATTAAGGGCTTAAACCATTCGGGTCTTTGCACACCTTTTATTTCAACTCTCGCACCACCAGAAATACTAACATTTATGTCTTGACGAATTGTTCCTAAGCCCCTACGCACTTTCCTGGTTGCTCGTAATAGAGATCCGATTCTTAACGCGGCATCTAAAACTTCTTCTGGTGAATTTAGGTCCGGGGCAGTACCTATTTCAACAAGCGGGATCCCTAATCTATCAACTCTGAAAACAATTTTCTCTTCATCCTCAGATATCTTTCGAGCCGCATCTTCTTCAAGGCATATGTGAGTAATATTTATTTTCTTGCCATTAGATAGCTCTAAGTAACCATTTAAACCAACTAGAATTGTTCTCTGGAAACCTGAAGGAACACTGCCATCTAAATACTGTTTTCTAGATACAATTAGTACATCTGGTATCTCCATCCTAAATAACTTCGCTATTATAAGTGC
>JALWRR010000047.1 GCA_026993975.1 Promethearchaeati archaeon
GGGGGCGGCCTGACACAGCGGGGTGGGGTAGCCAGGTCTAGCCCGCCGGGCTCATAACTCATACACAATCTCACTGACGGGAGAGACCCGGAGGTCGGTGGTTCAAATCCACCCCCCGCTACCATTCATTGATTTTCGCGGGCTTTCCTTAGCGCCGCCACCACCCTATCCCCTATTTTCTCGGTTGGATGCAAGTGTTATTTAGAGTTGATCCACTAGAACTGATTGATTTAAAGCTCAAGCTTCTTAGTGAGATTGGAAACTTGCTTAATTCTAGTGAAAAGGAGAGAGCTATTAAGGATCAGCACTCTAAGAGGCTAGTTAGGTGGTGTGGATTAACAATTCATTTTACAATTAATTGCCCGTTTAAATGCTCTTACTGCTATATCGAGGATATGGGTTTTAAATTCAGTGACCCAAAACCATACCCCTTGTCTGGGAAGGAACTAGTTTATTCGCTTTTACTGAACCCTAATTTTCTTCCCGGAAGAACTGGAACCTTATTAGCTATTGGTGCAGTCTCAGAACCATTTATTTTTCTTAATAATGCGCTAGATAAATTAGATTGGTTAGCTAGATTAGGAAACCCAATACAATTCTCTACTAAGCAATATATCTCAGCTTCTTACGCTACGAAGATTCGAGAAATATCCGAGAAATATAATACTCCCATATCTCCCTTAATAACTATTATTACTCTGGAGAACGCTGATTTACTCGAACCTAATGCCCCAGATCCAGAGAGAAGACTAGACACTATTAAGAATTTAAGAGATGCTGGCTTATTTCCCATACTTTTCTTACGTCCATTGATACCTGGTGTTAATCTTCATGAAGTGGAGAGAATTCTAATTGAAGCTAGAAAAGCTGGTGCTATAGGCGTTGTTGTTGGCAGTTTCAGAGTTACAGGAAAGATCATTGAAAGACTCAGAGAACATGAAATAAACGTATCTGAGATAGAGAAGAGAGTTAAAAGGATAGATAATGTTCAGAGACCAGTACCATTACCAGAAAAGAAGATTATTATAGAGAAAATAAAGAACCTAGGAATGATTCCATGGGCATCAGCGTGCTGCGCTAATTCCTGGACGGCAAAAGTTCCATGCCCAAGTGCTTGCTTTATACAGGGACCATGTACAAAATGTCCAAATAACTGTAATTATCCCAGAGACGTACCGAATGCAAACCGCGTTGAATTAGCTTTATTAAGGCTGGGAATAAAGGCGCGAGTTAAAGGGAAAAAAGTGGTATTAGAGAACTATCCGTTTAAGGGCGTGGAAATGCTTGTGAGAAATATATCTAGAAGAATTCCTATTGTAAAAAAGAGTTTAAGGAGGCGGAAGTGAGTTTATTTCATGAATTTGTTCTCCCACTCTTTGAGATGCTGAATGCTCTCTTCTATTGATGCAAACCTCTCCCTTACAGCTTCAACATCTTCCCTAGTAACTTTTTCTCTGCCATTAGCTTTAGCCCGTTCTGCTGCTGGAGCCATTAACTGAACCGCGTATCTAAGGGAGATTTCAGTACCATACTTAACTAAGAGCTCCAGAGCATCATCCTCCAACTCAAGTCCTTCTTCCTTAGCCCTAATTTTCAAAATCTCTCTAGTTTCCTCAGCATTATAAGGATATGTAGGAATAATTAACAACCTATCAAGAAGATCAAGAGGCATGCCATGGGGAGAAACGATATCAGTACCGCGAATCCTCGTCAAACCCCTATTCGAAGCCATAATCACGATTGGTGATAGTTCACTTTCTAGAGCACGGTTCAGGAAACTAAAGGACTCAATGTCTAGGATATGGATCTCGTCCAGGAATAGAACTCCTGGTATTATTTCTGCCTCTTTTTTCTCGACTCTTTCTTTAACAAGCTTATCTACTTGAGCTCTTGTTTCTGGATCTATTTCTTTTCTTTCCTCTGTTGCTCCGAAAAGGAGTGATGCTAGTCCTCCACCTCCTCTCTGTTTATGGAATAATTCGTCTAGTTCATCTAGTGTTGTTGTCCATACGAATTCTCTTTCTTTCTCTACTGGTCCGCTTGGAACTGGTACTTTCGGTATTCTACCTATGTCGTATCCGAGTTCTTTAGCTGCTTCCTCGCTCATTCCGAGTACACTTACTCTACCACTCTCCTTATCGATCATTATAACCATACCTTTTCTAACTCCGCGTGAAATCATTTCTTCGGCGACATCTGGTCCAACCGTGTATGTGACCTTCTCATCCTTTGTTCTAAGTGTGAGTTTTGCTTTTTGTACTACTCTTTGATAGGGGTTAAACGGGTGTTGAACGTAGTGTGGTTCGAATTCCGCTATCTCCCCCTCTAGTACCCATCTTTTTTCTCTGAACCTAACCCCTATTGCTTTCCTTAGAGCTCTCATGAGCACTTCTGTTTTACTGACTTCTGCGCTGTATATCTCGGATCCACTTAATTGAACAAAGGGTACATCGCTACCTAGTTCTCTAGCGATACCTATAGCTATAGCTGTTTTTCCAGTGCCAGGTGGGCCAGCTAGAAGTACAGCTCTACCAGCCATCTTTCCTTCTTTTATTAATCTAACTACTAATCCAGCGGCTTCTCTTGCTTTTATTTGTCCTACTAGACCATCACCAATGAATTTAGCTTTACCTTTTTCATCTAGTCCGAGACCTCTTATATGGCTGTGTGCTCCTACACGAATCAGGGCCCGTGTAGACATTTATAAGCACCTCGCTTTTTTAGAATTATTTCTTTATTAGTGAAGAAGGAAATTGTTCTCTATATAGATTAGGTATGATATATTATTGGTCAATATTTAAGAGTTTTTAATATTTGCTTGAGATTATATCTATTAGATGAGTCAATTAATGGTCTTGTCTCATAGTTTTAATGGTTACTTGATTAAATTTCGTTATGTGGGAAGATGATGATCACTGGGCTGTCTGATTTGTGATGAGGGCTGGGAATTCTGATGACTGGATTTTTTAATTAATTTCAGAGCGGAAGTAAATCATCATTTCTACTCAGTATTCCTGACCTTCATCATTTTTTACTAGTTGTTGGAATCATTTATTTATTCACTGCACGAAATATTATAAGTATATTATTTCGAGTCGAAGACTTTAGGTGTGTGTAATTGGTTACAGTTAGTGTTATTGTTGATAAGAAGGCTCAAAGATATAGAGGCATTAGTAATGCTTTGATGCGTGGATTCACAATTATTTATTTCGATATTAGACCTCTTATTAATGAGGAGACTAGTATTAGGGATTTGCTTCAGAGAATCATATTGACTGCTAAGTTTGTAGGTGAGGATCTACCGGAAGAGTATGCTCTTAATATCATTACGTATTTGAGGAATAATTGTAATAGCTTTCTAGAACTTGAGGAAAAACTAATATTCGTTATGAATGATGGAAAATCCTTTCTGGAATTTTTTGAGAATGAATTATCAAGAGCATTAAGCAACGAGTATTTGGAATTATTGAAGAGAAGTGGAGGAGAGAGATAATTAGATCGTGTTCAGCTCGGCTCTTCATCTTCATGGGTTTTCAGATCCTGCTGGGGTCATCACTAGTTAGGATTTATTTCTCGTATTATTGCTTTTTTAAGTTTATTTGGATCGGCCTTAAATACTTCTTGGGCAATAATTAAATAATCTGCATCTAGAGCTTCTTCACTAATTTCCCCTTTAATAACTAGCTCGTCACCAACAAACATTAATTTAAACATGTCCAGAGAATCCTGATTAGACATCAAATCACTTAGCTCGAAACCTAAATCCCTCACAATTCTCCTAGCTTGATCGCCAGTCAATATTACTTTAGCTACTTTAATGTCATCATCTATCGTGAAAATTAATGTTGGCTTCTTTATTGCCTTAACAATATGTCCTCGAGGACAAACATCCCCTTCTTCACTCTTACTGGTTATAGGTAAACCGCATATAGGACAAATCTCTTTATCGCCAGCAAATAAAACGTCAGTCACAGTACCAAATATCACGCTGATCCCGATACTAGCGTTACTTATAGAATTAATACTGGTAGATACATCAGTAACTTCCACATTTTCTTTATGGCTAATTATTTCTAGTCCACTACGCTCTCCAACAAATAATACTGGAGTATCCGCTTTCTGAACCTTAGGAGACCTAACGTTAATTAACTTGACAAGTACTCCCTCACTTAATTTTTCTAATTCATCTACGATTTGTTCATTCCATATCATTAATACAACCTCATTACCATTCTCATCAAGAATTGATGCGATTCCGATGGGGCCTCTCTCCCTAGATGATCTCCTGATCGATTTTAAGTAACCTTCTATACTTATTGTTGATGCTAATGGAATTTGCGAGAAATCACTAATAGTCTCTATGTTTTTTTCTTGCTTGACCTCTAAGCCATTTCTCTTGACTAGCTCTAATTTTAATTCTTTTGGCCAGTTATCGGGCTCTACCTCGATAGTATCCTTGTCGGAGGAAACATGAATCTCTAATTTTCCTTCACTAAACTTGCTTTCTTTAACCATACCAATGATCATCACTTTAGAACCGGGCTTAAGATCCTTTGCAACTTCTATCGCGTCGGGTTTCCATACAACCAACCTAATGCTTCCAGATTCATCCCCCACATAGCAATAAAGCACGTTTCTTTCGTTATTATTCTTATCGATGAAAGATTTAACAACCGGATTCGACAAAATAAACGCATATAACTTAACCTTAACTCCCGGTTTAAGCTCACTTATTTTAACTCTCTTCACACCTACTACCTTAAAATTAGATAGGTTCCCTACATGTAATTCAATTACTTTCCTCCCAGTTTTGCTAGTTAAGTACTGGTTTTCTTTCAAAACGCAACCCTGCAGTAAAATAATCTGATCAACTTTCACTTCTCTAGATATATCCTCAGCTATTTTACCCCACGCGATCACTCTTATTGACTCAGCTACATTCCTATCATCCCTAAGTCTGAATGCAATTTTTGAGATTTTTCTATTACCGCTTAACTTAACTTCCATTAATGATCCAATCCAACTTACTACCCCTTTAACATCTATCTCCCGCAGTTCTCCAGGAGATTCATCTAGTAGCCTTAATAATTCACCTACCTCATATATCTTAGTTTCCTTAGGAATAACTCCGATTTGATATCTGATTACATCAGATTCCTCAAGATAATATATCTCAGACTCATTATCCACTATTATCCTTTTTACAAACGTAGCTGATTTTGATACATTCGCATTCTTAATCATTAATAAGTCTCCAGCCTCAAAACCCATTTTCCTAAATAAATCAGTATTCCTACCACGTATAATAACAATAGCCTCACCAGTATGATCCCTTATCAAAAATGATAATGTATTACTCTCTCTGCTTCTAAGAAACCGTATTATTCTCCCAATAACAGTGACTCCCTGCATTCCTGGAGCGAGATCAATAATTGGAAAGAAGAATGACTCTGAAGAAAGCTTCTTAATCAACTCTTGATCAACCAAACCTTTTCTCTCCAGTAGTAACAATAAACTTAATCTCTCACTAATTAATCCTGGAACTTCCCTACGGATCCTATCTAGCTCCTCTTCAAGTTCACCAATAGTTATACCGAGTTTTTTTGCCACTTCTTCCTTAATTATGTTTAAATCCTCATCGAAACTCAAACTTAACACCAAGGTGTTTGTAATGAATGAAGAGCTCGATAAAATAAATAAAATTAATCTCGATTTAAGATGCCCAGTTTGCCATCAAGGGAATTTATACATGATATATAAAGTAACAAAAATACCTTATTTTGGCGGAATCGTTACTATGACTATAAGGTGTGATAAATGTTCATTAAAAATAAGTGATGTAATAGCTATATCAAATAAGGGTGATTTACCAACGCAACAAAAGAGACTCACTTTTAAAAACAATATGGGAGACCTCATAGTGCTATCCGCTGGATCTAAAATCGAAATACCTGAAATCGGTATCGAAGTATATGTGAGTAGTGAAAGCGGTGGAGAAATAACTACGATTGAAGGAGTATTATTAGATATAAAAGATAAAGTAATTTCATTAATGCGCAATGCATCTAAGGAGGATAAAGCCGTATTAAGTGGTATTCTTAAGAAAATTACTAATGAACTAAGAGATCCAAGCGGTAAATTAAGTGTCGTTGTGACTGATGAAAATCAGAGAAGCGCTATAATACCTAATGAATTATGGGCCAAGAGAGCAGAAAAAGAACGCGAAGCAATGTCAGTAAAGATAAGCACCGAGGAAATAAAGAGAACAGGGAAAAAAGTGATTAAGGATTATTTAAATAGATAAAGCTGATCTAATCTATACTTATCTCAATAGACCTTCTCTTCTTCCTTAAGCGTATAATAAGTATCGATCTGTTCTTATCAAAGACAACGCTAATATCGTTTTTTTCTGGAATATAAGGTAACTCTATCTGCCCTACATACTGCTTAAAGGTAGTACTTCCAGTAATAGAGGGATATTTCAACGGTCTATCTAAGCTAGCATTTATTTTCAATGTATTTCCTTCTAGCTCAACATGTATATTACGTTTATCACTAACACCTATTAACTCAACGTAATATATAACTTCTCCAGGCCTATGCTCCTCAAGTATCCTCGGTCTAGCAACACCCTCCTTAGTAGACACAAAATCTTCTGATTCATCTGCAATATGAGATAAATGATCTTTTCTTTTTCTCAATTTCTTAATCTCCGATATCTCTTCATAATAATAAAAGAAGAATTCATCCATTCAACTCACCTCTCTATGTGTAAAGTTCACTAATCTCCTTTGGAAGAGATGATCTCATAGTTTTCTCTAACTTACGCATCTCTAAACGCAGCTCTTCAGCACGCTCTAATAGCTCTGAAGTATCAATCGAGACATTCAGGATCCTAGATAATACTTCAAGTAATTTAGCTGCGCTCGCTGGATCTGCCGAAAAAGGTGTTGGAAACGTCTCCGATAACAGCACTAAAGCACTCTTACCCTTTGTTAATCTATCATTCAGCACGTATGCAAATGGTCCGCTTAGAGTCCCATTCTCAACAGTATCTACTCCGGCTTCCTCGAGTATGGCAATTGCCTCTTTGCCTACAGGAGCACCGATAACGGATATATCTGAGTCAGATTTAGATAATCTCGTTTGTGATGGAGCCGAGGCAAGCATTATAGGCAGATCTATATCTTTCTCGTCTATTAACCTGATTATTAGGTTAGCTAATGGAACCATTATAAGGGAATTTATTGGGGCTTCATATAGTAGTAAGAGAACATCGTCTCTAGCAAAAAGCCTAATTACTGGCTCCGGCTTCTTATTTTCATATCTTATGATAATTGATGTTGGGTCCGAGATTATGTACCCAACGCGCTTCATTTTTAAATCTTTAATGAGTTTCCTAGCAGCTAGAATACTCACTAGCCCAATTTCCGGAATCGCTACAATAAATTTTTTAAATTGCCCAGGTTCTATCTTAGTTTCCTCAAAAATCTTAAAGAATTCAGGCGAGATTATTTTCTGCGACGCCATTTCTATCACGAGATCATACTTAAAAAAATATCATTTATAAGAATTAATTTAAAACATTCGCGTCTAATTATAGTGCTCCCATATACGCTATCGGCTCATTAATACTAATTCTTAGTCAAAAATAGATTTTAATTATAACGGCACAACTAATTATTAATTCGGAGATGATTGATACAGCCAGGAACCGACCATTACGGGATGAGGTTAGCTCCCCTGGAAACTGATCCACTTCTCTTCATCGCGAAGATAATATCTTTATCATGAATCTTAATTAGCGTATTAGGATTCAGCGTAGCATTCCTTAATCTAGTGCAATTATTAAGATCCATAGAGGAATCTATACCGATTACTCTAGCAAGCTCTATCTCGCTTTCTGAATCTAGAAATAGAAAATCTGATTGATCACATATGTCTAGTAAATGCTTCTGATCTCCTTTTTTATCGATAAAAATTGAAAAGTTTCTATCTAATCTATTAACTAATTCTTCCTGCCACTTACTGCATTGTTTTATAGTGAGATAATTTTTGATACGTACACAGTTATGCTCAAGCAAAAAAATATGCTCGATATCTCCCAATATTCTCTGAAAACATGCTTTATGATTATTAATCTTATCTCTAACATCATCAATATTCAGGGGCGTAGGAATACTTCTAAGCAGTATTCTCTTATTACTAGAAACAAATAATGTAACACCTCTAAAGGGACCAGGATCAGTTATAATATAGACAGTGTAATTGCTGTAGTTAAATACTTTAAATTCTCCGAGAATTCTGAACCATTCTAAGAAATCTTTTTCTTCCAACCTAGATCTTAAACTAAATAATAATTGTGATGCGTATCGATGAAGCGAGAAATCGTCATATATGGCTCGTAGATCCATGGGATAATCTGGGAACTCTAACCCCTTATCCCCAATGATCCGTATCCCAAAAATATTTCTCTTCAATAAATATTCCCCATCACGATCACGAATAATAGCCATTATCTTATATAAGGGATAGAAGTTCCCGAAGTAATAAAATCCATCATCAGCGAACTCGAGATAAGTAAAAGGAACCCTCCGTAAGATACTAGAATCTTTAAACACCACACTATAGTCAGCTGGATCAATGTTAGGGTCATATATCAATTTAGAAACTATTTCTCTGATTGTACCTTTCTTCAAACTTTACACCATGATCAGCAGCGGCCGTTATCATCATCAAATCAGCGAGGAGTTCACTCATCACTCAGAATAGCTGAGATATAGCATAAGTGGCTTATTATAGCGTTACCCATATTAGAAATAATTACTCTGGATTAAAAAATTTTAGGAAAAATTGGTAGGGCCGCAGGGATTCGAACCCTGGTCCCCCGGTCCAGAGCCGGGGATGCTTGGCCACTACACCACGGCCCTATCTCACTAATTTCTGCTACATGTCATTGTTACTAGTTCTCTATACATTATCTATTTGATTCTTATCTTGTTTTTTTAAGTTTATCTCACGCACTTTATCTCTGAGAAGTATTCTGATGATCCTTATCGCACCTAATCCATCAACATGATCCGTTAAGTCAATCTCTATGACATTACTCTTTTGCGTTATAGTTCTAATTAATTCTGTGGCTGGTCTTTTTAGTGTTGTTCTGCATTTTATTTTCTTTGGAGGCCTAAGCCATCTCCATGATCCTTTCCGAAAAAATTTTTCAAATTCGATATTCTTTAAGCTTGATGCACCCGCGATAGCATTTTTTATTCTGTTAATTAAATCAATATGCAGTTTCTCAAGGATAAAGAAATCAGCCATATGACTGAATGGACAAGGATAACAACCAATTCTCATTAATCCCTCGCCATATAAAGGATTAACTGGGATTCTTCGCCACAAGACATATAACCATGTCTCTAACGCTCTCCACTCGTATATTGGATAAGCATTAATCTGCCCTGTCCAAATATTCCTGCTTACCTTACCTTCTTTTGATCTCTGGAATGATTCATATCTCCTTATCCCACCAAAACTTACCTTTATCTCGTTTAGAAATTCATTAATAGCGATCCTAGTAGGAGCTAATTTATTGGTTTTGCAACACCAACGCCAGTCCATACCTGGGTAACCAAGCTTTTTCACACCTAGCCAGAATCTATTATTCGGTACTTTAACTATTATGCCATGATCGCTTACCGAGACTTTATAATCAGATACTATTTCTTCTCTTACGCTATCTGTAAAGTATCTTCTTAACTTACTAAGAATATTTTTGACATAGTGAAGTGTTTCTGGCATCTCTATCCCAGTATCAATAAAGAGGGTGCAGAAATCTAGATTGCTTCGAATAATTAACTCTAATACGACACAGCTATCCTTTCCACCACTGAATGATACAAGATATTTCCTGCCTTTATATTGCTTAGCGATTCCATTAATGAAATTTATAGCTTTTCTCTCAAGCTCTCGCAAATAGTCAATATTCATAGCAATAATGAACCTCCAGTATTTTAATGCCTCTGATGGAAATAATTTCCATGGATCAAATTCCGATATATATAATTTGGAGATATCTTGATCTTCGCTTACAGATTCATCATAATCTTTCTCGATAACATGATCTAGTTTCTCCCTTAAGAGTTGAATATTTCTGTAGGATTCCATGACCCTATTAAATGATACTAGTTCGTTATAGTGAATCTTTCTTTTAATCACCGTACCCTTCTTTAAATCGGCGAGATCATCAGAACTCACTAATGCTCTGCCAACGCCGATAAAATCATTTCTACCTGAAAATAAGTATACGTAATCACCCTTATTAAATTTCGAAAACTGGATTACACCAGGAGCTAATACATTCTTGCCCATAGATATATTCTTGGCCGCGAGAGAATCAACTATAACATGCCTTGTTCTCCTAATTACTTTGTTAGGATCCTTATATTTGCTAAAAAGAAAACCCAATAATACCTTAGCGCCCCTTGGTGATGGAAGAAACTCAAATCCCCATGAATCAGTATTGAACCGAATTTTCCCAATTATAAATCCATCGGATATGACTTCATCCATTCTATCTATTTCAGGAACATTATTTAGCAGGACGGGATAGTTAAAGAACCTACCAGCTCCATTAATTAGTTGATTAACTCCCTCTCTCAGATATTGAATATCTTTTTTAAATGCTGGACGTACATCCCCAGGTGGAGTGAGATTAATTCTGTAAGTATTCGTATTCCTAATTTTTCTTAATAGTGGTATATTATACTCTTGATGCCAAAATAATTCTGTTCTCCCTAAATAAGGTACTTTAGTCAATTAGATCACTTTGCATCTCATCTATAACTAAACTAGATTACTCTGAAATATCAATAGTATTTTTGACATTACTTCCTTAGAAAAAATAATTAGACAGATTAATATAAGAGCTCATTAAAGTTTCGAATCGTGATCAGCATGTGCCCTGATGTAAAGGTTTTGGTAGCTGGAGATTTCCATATACCGTATAGAGCTAGTGAGATACCTGAAGAGTTAATAGATTTCCTGAATAGATCGGAGATAGATCTAGTCGTTATAACGGGGGATTTAGTTCGGGATTACGTCTTAGAACCTTTTAGGAAATGGCCTATTAAAGTAGTTAGGGGGAATATGGATGAAGGGAAAGCTGCGAAATATCCAGAAAAAATTATTCTAGAATTACCTAACATAAGCTACAAGACTTTGATATTTCATGGCACTGGAATATATCCCAGAGGAGACCCAAATAAACTTCGCAAAATTGCATTAAAAAATAAGTGTAAAGTGATCTTAACGGGACACACTCACACACCCGAGGCAAAAGTTATTAAAGATGTAGTAATTATAAATCCTGGTAGTGGAACTGGAGTTTATGGGGGAGGCGGGGGATTCGGTTTACCGTCTTGGGCATACGTTATTTTTAGAGAAAATAGCGTTCATGTCAAGATATATGGAGCTAAATCATCAAAAACAATATTATTAGCGCAGAGTGATTTTATTTTATAGATGAGTAAGCTAGATATTTTTGTTCAAAAGTGATTTTTCATGGAACGTACTATGCTTATTAATCAGATTAATATTTCTTTATCTAAAGCATATGAACTCGCTCTTAATGGCGATAAGGATTCAGCGTTAGACTTGATAAGGAAGTTATTAAAGTATCTTCAATACTTAGATCCCATCTCCGAACTTGATATCTTGCTAAAAATAATCATGTTTATCTCAGAATTTGAAGAATTAGAGTTTTATGATAAATTCATAGCGAATGAAATAAGTAACTTAGAAAAATCTATAGAGCATAACAATGATGAAGCTATAAGATTTCTGGCTCGGATAAAAGCAGAAATAGCTAGACTCTACGCAAAACACGGAGTATATCCCGATAAAATCCTTAATGAAGCACTAGCTCTTTATGATGAATTATCTGGGAAAAGCGAGTACGTTATTGATTTACTAAGCTTTTTAACAGTGGTTTATGCGGATATTAATAAGCAATTCAAGTTTTACGACAAAGCCAGAGAAGTTCTTGAAAAGTATCTTCATAAAACAGGAATTGATGCAATTGAGAATATTGACGATCACTTGGCTCCCTACGCATCTGAATTTTTTATCGCTATAGCGGAATTAGAGAGCTTAATGGGCGATTATAATAAAGCGATTAATTATTTAACCCGCGCACTGGACATATATTTATCAATAAACCAATTTTTAGATGCTATTAACATCGCTGTTGTGATCTCGGATATAATAGCTAAAGCCAGCTCTAAAGAAAAAGCAATTGAGTTCCTACACAAGATAAAAAAGAGAATCCCTAATAAAGATATCATAGGTTTTATCGATGCAAAGATTAGGGAGCTTAGGGATTAAACATCTAAAGTAATTGTTTCTAACTTAGATTCTTTCTCTGTTATAACAGCTAGGTCAATATATCTTCCAGCGAGCACATCTCTTTTCGCAACAGAACTCATGGCATCTATTGCTAATTTCCTCGCCTCCTCAACAGTTAAATCCTCTCTATACTGATCTTCTAAGAGCCCTAATGCTATCTCAGCGGATACGCCAGAAGCAGTATAATTCTCTTCCATTACTGATCCAACGGGATCTAGTGAATAGAGCTTTGGTGTTTTTTCACCGATTTTATCTACACCACCCACTATTGCAAACGTGATATATGGAAATAGCTTCCAGCTGTAAAGAATCATTCCTAGTCTATTAGCGATAGCAGCAACAGTTAATGGTCTGTTTAAGGTATATTTAAGGTAACCCATCTCTATCTTAATCTCCTTTAGAAGATTCTGTAGATCTGCTACATGCCCTGCAAAAGCAAAACCTACGTTATCTATAACCTCAACTGCTCTACCAATCTGGCTTATCACTAAGTATCCATACGATACTTTTTTAGTTCCTGCAAGAACTACACCGTCTTTACATTTAATACCTAAAACCAACGACTCCCAAGTACCTAGCTCTATTCTGCTCATTCTTAATCACCTTTAAACTAAAGAAAAACTAATTTGGCTATTAAATTATTCCTATTTTTAAATCTCAATAATCTCGTCAACAACTGTAGAAAAACTTTTTGGCACTTTCTTAGGCGTTATTAAAACAATTTTTTTCATCGTTTTAGCATGCATTAAGGCAGGTATCAAATCCTCACTATCATGAATGAGAATAATTACATCTATATTTGGATCATATGCATCATCAAGTAGATCAATTGCCATTCTTACATTCTTAGCAAGAATAATTACAACTGGTTCTACACCGAGTTTAGATATTGCTAAGATAGAATTCTTATAGTTCGCCATCTCGTCCTGCTCCACGTATATTTTAGCTTTAACTATCTTGCCATATCTCTTAGATTTATTAATGATTTCTTCAATAATACTGACATCTCTAACGGTACTAAAATTGATGAAAATTGATGCTTTACCATTCTGCTCAATATCATTTAAATTCAATTTTTTTCACCCAGATATTCAAGTTTAAATAAGTCTTCCAAATATGTTACGGGTATAACAAAACTCTTTCGTGCGAAGATAATGAAAGCTGAAAAATAATAACCTTTCAGCTCAGGCCTAATAGCATAGGGTTTTACTTGAATATTCCTTAAAAAACCTTCTTTAATCTTTATGTCTATGAACCCATGCCTCATAAGCTCTATAACCGTTTTTTTTAATTGATTAAACGTGGGAATATACACAATCATTCTTCCCCCTGGCTTAAGAGCACACCAAGCTCTCTTAACAACCAACCATGGCTCAGGTATATCAATGAAAACCACATCAACATTTCTCTCATCAATACCTTCTTTCACAACATCCCTAACCTTTATTAAACATCTACCTGTTAGCCCTAATTCCCTCAAATTTCTATTAGCTATTTTAGCTCGCTCCTCATCTTTCTCATAACTATATATGAAACCAGAACTACCAACTAGCCTAGATAGATACGATAAGAACGCTCCAGTACCCGTCCCTATCTCTATTATCTTATCGCCTTCTTTTATATCAGCAAATACGGAAATAAAACCCCAATCGCGCGGGTAAATTATCTGAGTAATGTATTTAAAATGTTTATAGTTTTGTATGACTTCATGCAGTGTTGCTGGTAGAACTACGAAATTGTAATTAAGGTGCGATTTAACGATAGATCCATGCACTCTCCCAATAATCTCATCATGATTAATCACTCCGAACTTTGAATGAAAAACTTGTCCCTTCTCCAACCTGATTACGAATCTAGTTTCTCTCTTTGTTTTGAATAAAGGAATCAAGGTAACGAAGTCCCCTTCCGCAAAATAATTATGACCCAATTTTACCAAACCCCTACTCTTAGATTGTTAGATTAAGACCTAGATCTAAAGCATAATTATATACTTGTCTCCATTCCTCAATACTAGTTCTCCGGTTAATCTCATTATATTTATTTGCTTGATATTCTGGTCTGTATTGCGCCATTATATTCACTCTAACTCTATTTTTATCCATATTATCGCTTATCCACTTAATTACTCTCTTTGAACAACAATCAATATGATTAGGTAAAACTAGGTGTCTTATCAGTATCTCGTCTCCAAAACTATTAATCATCTTGAGATTCCTTGTGACAACATCAAAGTATCGAGGTATTTTAGAAAACTTGAGAGCGCAATCATTATTCCCGTACTTAAAATCTGGAAGCCAGAGATCAATTACACCTTCCAGCAATTTTAACGACTCGATCGAATTGTATAGGTTCGAATTCCATATTTGAGGAACATTGGCATCTAAATGCGTAAGAACATCTAGAATATAATGAATGTTAGGAGTAGGCTCCCCACCAACCCAATTCACATTTCTAATCTGTCTATCTAGCCACTCTCTATAAATTCGATCTGCAACTAGTTCTGGTCTTAGAACCCTACCACTATGAACTTGCGATATATCCCAATTCTGGCAGTAAACACATTTAAAATTACAGTGACTTAAGAATATGGTGTAACTAGGGACTAATTCTGGTTCTTCTCCTGGATGTATAAATATTGATGCTATATAAGCCTCTTTGCCCAATCTACAAACTCCATTATTATTCTCATACCTATTCACACCACATCTCCATTCACATAAGTGACAAGATTCAAGAATCTTTCTCGCGATATCTCTCTTAAGGACTAGTAAATTCTTTCTTGTTTTCTCTTCAGAATTATTCCTACTTTCCTCATCACTCTCCTTTAAGATAATCCTAAATTCATTCATAGCTTTGTCATGAACAAGCCATAAATCACTTATACCATCTTCATAATTGTAATCTACTTCTATTTCCTTAAGAATAAGAAATTTAGCGCGCTTATCATTACGAATAACTGCCCAGTATCTGCTAAAAGTCTCTTGAGCGACTTGATCATCTAACACTGCTATACTATCTGGTCTAGACCATATAACTGGCACTCCCTTAACATGACCAATCCATGGTAACATTAAATATACCCTACTAGCAAACTCTCTCAGATCACTAATGAAAATTCTAGTTTACGTCACGTTTAAAAGAATTAATAACGAAAAGCTTATAATTAAATAATAGAAAAATTTAAATATCATAATCATCGCTTATAAATACTACCTAACTGAAACAAATTTAACTTTTTCTATTTAGTTTGGTGATAATTATGATAGGTGACGAATTTAATGATAATGAAGAAGAGAAGAAGCAGGATCACGAATTAGTGTGTCCTTATTGCGGATCAACAGAGATAGAGTTAATAGGGGATACATATGTCTGCATGAGGTGCGGTAGCGTTATTAAGGAAGAAGTACTTGATTTCAGGCCCGAAAGAAGAGAATTCAAGCCTGAAGACTCGCTTCAGAGAAGATATATTGCTGCTTCACCCGTAACGATAGTTAAGCCAATTGAGACGTACATCTCAGGGGAACGCCAAGGACGATTAGTTCCAAAAGACGCTAAAACGAGAAATACTGTATTAGCAATGTCAATACTCAATGAATTAGCATCCAGATTGCATTTACCTAGAAATACTCGCGATACAGTGTTAGAATACTTTAGAAGACTCAGTAGCAGAAGGGCAATTAGAAGAGAAAGAGTGGCCGCTATAGTGGCAGCTTTGGTATATCTCGCTAGCCGATTGACTGGAATTCCTCGACCACTCGATAAAGTAGCTAAAGTTAGCGGTGTAAAAAAGAAGGAAATATCTAAAGCATATAGAATGGTTAGGGATGAGCTCAAGATTGCTGTACCTGTACCAGATCCAGAGAAATTCGTTATTAGTTTTGGGAGAGAACTCGGTTTAAGTGGTGAAACAATATCAAGAGCAATAGATATCATTCGTAGAGCAAAGCAAAAAGGTGTGTCTGTTGGAAGAGATCCAGCGGGAATAGCTGCAGCAGCGCTATATATTGCTACTAGATTAAGCGGAGAGAAAAGAACTCAGAAAGCAGTGGCTAATATTGCGGGAGTAACCGAAGTAACTGTTAGGAATAGATATAGAGAAATCATAAAATTATTAGAGTTAAAAATGGGTGGATAATTACACAGCTTCTTCTTAAGATTGCTTTAAGTAATCAATCACTTCTATTGGTAATCTAGCTACTGGAACTCCCGCTTCATTAAAAGCTCTGATCTTGCTTTCTGGTCTACCCATCTCACCTAGTATTATCGCTCCAGCATGACCGAAAGATACTCCTGTTCTGAGAGTTGCGTGCTTACCAGCGATATATGCTACTACTGGCTTAGTTATTTCACCATTCTTAATCAACTCAGCAGCTTTCTCCTCTTCTACTCCTCCGATTTCACCAATAATAACTATCTTTTTAGTTAATGGATCTTGTTCTAGTAGTTTTAATGCTTCTGGTATCGTTAAACCTTTTACTGGGTCGCCTCCAATTCCTATTACAACGCTTTGACCTAGATCATTATCACTTAATAATTTAGATATCTCGTAGGTCAATGTACCGCTTCTAGATATGACAGCTACGTTACCTGGTTTAAATGTATGACCAGGCATGATACCGATCTTTATCTCCCCAGGAATAATGATTCCTGGACAATTAGGACCTATTATATTAACTCCTCTTTTTCTAGCCTCTGTCACTAACTTTAAGGTCGTCCAGATCGGTATTCCTTCTGTAATAATTACGATAGGATTCAACTCATTATAGATAGCTTCCATGGCTGCATCATACGCAAATTTAGCTGGAACAAAAATTATGCTAGCATCGATATCATGTTCTTTCATAGCGTCCTTAATTGAATCATATACAGGTACTCCATGAACTTCCATGCCACCTTTGCCGGGAGTAACTCCCGCGACAATTTTAGTTCCATACTCCAACATTAATTTTGTGTGGAAAGATCCTTCTTTACCAGTTATACCTTGAACAACAACCTTAGTATCCTTATTAATTAACACTCCCACTCTCACTCACCTCCTTTTGATAATTCAACTGCTTTTTTAACTGCCTCTATCATATCTGTATATGCTTTTATTCCAGCTTTCTCCAGTATTGCTCTTCCCTCCTTTTCATTAGTGCCAGTTAATCGGACTACTAAAGGAATCTTTAAATCCAGTTTACTCAACGCTTCTAATATTCCTTTAGCAACTAAATCGCATCTAGTTATGCCACCGAATATGTTCATTATGATAACCTTAATGTTTGGTAGCTGTATGATGGATTTAATCGCTTCAAAGACCCTTTCTGGCCCAGCGCCACCACCAATATCTAGAAAATCAGCTGGTTCCCCGCCGAACTCCTTAACTAGATCAACAGTTGCCATTGTTAAGCCCGCACCATTTCCTATAACACCAATATCGCCCTCTAAAACCACTAGAGAAATCCCCTTCTCCTTGGCTTTGTATTCTAAGCTCTCTTTTCCACCTCGCCTCTCCTTGAATTCTCTTATCCATTTTTGCCTAAATTCAGCATTATCATCCACCATCACTCTGGCATCAACTGCAATTACTTCGCCTTCAACAGTTTTAACCAGAGGGTTAATTTCAGCTAATAATAAATCACCTTCACTAAAAGCTTTCCACAGATTTATGAAAATTGGTATAAACTTTCTAGCCTCTTGCCCCTTGATACCAACGTCATTCAGCATTTCCATTGCGATAAAACTTGTCATCCCATATTCTAATGGAATATATCTCTTAGATATAGCTTCTGGTTTAGTTCTAGCTACCTCTTCTATTTCTATACCTCCTTCAGTAGAGAACATGACTATTGGCTTTCTCTCGTAGAAATCCATAAGGAAAGATATATAATATTCGTGAGCAATGTTTACTTTCTTCTCCACAAGAACCCTTTTAACTTTCTCTCCACGTATATCCATGGACAATAACTCTTGTGCATTATTAATCAGCTCATCATCATTTTCTGCAAATCTTATTGCTCCAGCTTTTCCACGGCGACCACCAAGAATCTGAGGTTTAATCACTACTGGATACCCAATCTTTTTAGCGATATTTAATGCTTCCTCAACAGAATAAGCTACACCGTTTGGAGGTATTGGGATTCCATACTTCTGAAAAATTTCCTTCCCTTCGTGCTCGTACAAAAACATTGTTACTCCCTCAATGAATTAGAATTAACAATTCTTTTCAGTAAAATTATATATAAAGAGTATGTTAGAATAAGGTTTTTCCGCTATCTTCTGGAAATATCTCTTTAATAACTTTACTGCCTCTTTAGTATTTCCGTTCGTATCTTCTATTAATATAACAGGTTTACTAGCCTCAATAAAATCACCATACAGCTCCCTTAATCGAATATGACTTCTTAATACTGATCTGAGACAACTTTCGCTTAGCTCTAGTACCAAGGCATCATAGTTCTTAGGTTCCAATTCAATTTTCTCTAACATAGAAAATCTTATTTTCTTAATATTGATATGAGACATAGTAAAGACCGATAAACCAAGAGTGATTCATTATGATAAAGTTTCATGGGTATGCAGAGTATTTATTAAGTGACGCAATACCTGAAGATAAGAAATCGATACTAGATAAAGCCATTAATGAACTAAATAATGATTTTTTACTAAGAGGCGCTAAGAAACGTGATGAAGCAGCTAGAATAACGAGCTTTAAGTTAAGCAGAAATAAATTAATACTTGAGATAGAAAGTGGTTCACGGGTAAGATTACATCATGCAGCATTAAGGATAAAGAATTATTTATCTAATATGCTTGGTAAAAACATGAGAATTGGTGTGCGAGGATTAAGATTATATCGATCAAGAATAACTATTGATTCAATACTACATGTTTCTACCCAATTACCATTCGTTAAAAACGTCTACACTGAGAACTCTAAAACAATAATAGAGTTAAAAGATCTTAGTGAAAGCGACATTAAGAGACCAATTATTGATAGATTACTTAAACTTCTAGAATTTAAGGAGAAGAAGCTTAAGTGGGGTGGAAAAATAGAGCATTGGAGGCTTATTAGAGAAAGCGAGAAAAAAGAACCTAAATTCAGAGATGATCCAAACATAATTCTAGAGAAAATTGGATGGATAAAGAGATACGCTCCAGGACAATGGCTTTATACCCCTCCAATAACACATCTAATAAGAAGCTTCGAAAAATTATTTTACATGGAAGTGCTTAAGCCACTAGGCTTCATTGAGGCAATTTACCCTAAGATTAATCCTCTTGAAATAGGAGTAAAAACGGGGCATCTAAAGGGCACAGTGCATCAAATGATGTTCGCTAGTCAACCAATAGCATATAACCCAGAGGATTTAGAGGAATGGACAGATTTAGTGACTGTACTAGATGAAGCCCCAGCTGATGAATTACGAAAATATGTAAAGGCACCATCATACTTCCTGTGCTTTGCTCAGTGTGAACCATTCTATTGGTTTTTCGGCGGTGAGATAATAGATATTGATAAACTTCCAATGAAGTGGTTTGATAGATCTGGTCCAAGCTTTAGATGGGAATCTGGCGGATTACGTGGAATAGAGAGATTAGTGGAGTTCCATAGAACAGAAATCACGTGGATAGGGGAACCTGAGCAAGTAATAGAGATTCGCAATCAACTCTTAGAGAAATACAGATATTTTATGGATAAGATACTCGACTTAGAGTGGAGATGGGCTTGGGTGACACCATGGTTCCTAGTACACGCTGGTGAAATAGAAGAAGAGACTGAGGAAATAGATATTAATCAGCCTGGTACAATTGATTTTGAGGCTTGGCTTCCTTATAAGGGAGACAGAGAGGAGCAGAATACTTGGCTTGAAATTGGTAATATCTCAATTCACGGAACTAAATACACTAGTTCTTTCAAGATCAAACATCAAGTTAAAGATAAAATAATCTGGACTGGATGCTCAGGTTTCGGTGTTGAGAGATGGTTGCTATCATTTCTTGCTCAGAAAGGTTTTGATCCTGATAACTGGCCTAAGCGAGTACGCGAATTCATTACAAGGCCTCCGAAAAGCGTAAGAACAGTAACTTACCCAAAAACTAAGGAAGGAAAGCAATTATTAAATGAGATTGAAGAATTATTAAGTAAGTTACCAGGTGATTAAAATAGGTGGGATTAAGAGAACTAGGGCGGATAAACCTGAATTTGAAGGAAAATTACAGTACCATATCGAAATAAAACCAGGAGAAATACCCAGATATGTCTTGTTGCCAGGAGATCCCGGCAGAATCGATATTATTTCATCACTATGGAGCGATACGAGGGAAATCGCATTCCATAGGCAATATAGATCAGTACGAGGTAAATATAAGGGAGTTGATATTAGTGCTGTGAGTACGGGTATAGGTGGGCCCGCAGTTGAGATAGCCTTAGTAGAGCTCGTAAATGTCGGCGCCGATACATTTATTAGGGTGGGGAGCACTGGAGCTATTCAACCAGAGATAGAGCCAGGAGACTTAGTTATATCAAGTGCAGCTATGAGGTTTGAAGGAGCTAGTAAAGCGTACGCTCCTATAGAGTATCCTGCCTCTGCTAGTCTAGATGTAACACTAGCGTTAATAGCCGCTGCTGAAACTCTAGGATATAGATACTTTGTTGGAATTACAGCTAGCACAGATTCGTTTTATGCAGGGCAGGAAAGACCTACTATAAATGATTATTTACCCTCATGGCAAAAGGGTTTAATAGATTCGTTGAGAAAACTTAATGTATTAAACTTTGAGATGGAAGCAGCCACATTGTTTACTCTATCAAGTATATTTGGGGTTAGAGCAGGTTGCATAAGTGCTGTTTTCGCAAATAGAATCACCAATGTATTTGAGAAAAAAGGCGAAAAAGAGGCCGCTTTAGTTGCTAGTGAGGCGGTTAGAATTCTGAAGGAATGGGATGATGAGAGAGATGTTAAATACTGGTTACCTTTAGTACGGAGGCTAATTAGAAATGCGTGATATAGAGAACACGATAAGGAAACATGCTTTGATAAACGCTATTCTGCATGATGGAAAAGCGGATGAAAAAGCTGTCTTTAAGAAACTACTAGGTGAGATACCAGAGTTAAAGACCTTAATAAGGGATAAAGAAAAGAGAAGCGAGATATTAGACATGGTTAATAGTATAATAAGTGAAGTAAATTCAATGACAAGAGATGATCAAATAGAATTGCTCTCTAAGAAATATGGCATTAATCTTGAGGATATTATTGAAGAGAAGAGTAAAAAAACAAGAGAGGGATTACCGCCGCTCCCAAGGGTAAATGAAGTGAAAAAAGTTGTCACTAGATTTGCCCCAGCACCTTCTGGAGCATTACATCTAGGCCAGATACTCCGAGCAGCATTTCTTAGCTATTTCTATGCGAAGATGTACAATGGTAAATTTATTCTGAGACTCGAGGACACTGATCCCAAGCGAATAAAGAAGATTTATTATAAATGGATAATGGAGGATCTCAAATCTGTGGGTATAACTTGGGATGAATTGGTTTACGAGAGTGATCATTTCGATGTATATTACGAATTAACAAGAAAATTATTCGAGAAAGGCTTAGCGTACGTATGTACTTGTTCATCCGAAGAATTCAGGAAATATAGGGAAGAAAGAAAAGCGTGTCCTCATAGAGATACTTTAGATCGTGTTGAAGATTGGGAAGCAATGCTTAGTGGTAAGTACCGTGAGGGAGAAGCTGTAGTTAGATTAAAAACTGATATGAATCACCCGAATCCCGCTTTGAGAGACCCGCCATTACTAAGAATAATAGATTCAGTGCCTCACCCTAGAACTGGTTATAAGTATCGTGTTTACCCACTGTACAATTATGCATGCGCGATTGAGGATCATTTATCCGGAGTCACTTATGTAATACGCGGTAAAGAGCACGAAACTAATGAAGCAGTACAGAAAGAAATCTACAAGGTATTTGGTTGGACCCCTCCAATAACTATTCAATACGGAATGCTTCGTTTACCAGAGATTAAAATGCATAAACGCCACATAAGAAACGCCTTACGCGAAGGAACCTTATCAGGATGGGATGACATAACACTACCTACAATAAAAGCATTAATCAAACGAGGCATTCATCCAAAAGCCTTAGAGAAAATGGCTCTTCACGTTGGTATGACAAAGAGTGATGTAACAGTTAGTTTAGAAACACTTTACGCGTTTAACAGACAGATATTATCTCCCATCGCTCGTAGAGTATCTTTCGTTGAAACACCATTTAAACTCAAAATAATCAATGTACCCAAAAGATCTATTCAAGTCAAGATGCCATGGATCCCCGAAAATGAGAAAGCTGGCTTTAGATACTATAAATTAGATACTGTACAGGAAGAAGACACAAACGTTCTATACGCATACTTATCTAGAACAGATCAAGATCTGCTCAAACAAGCTATGAGAAATAAAGAGCCCATCAGATTAAAAGAATTAATGAACATTGTGATAGAGAAAATTGATTCAGAAGCAAGTGAGATCGTAGCTAGATTCCATAGCTTTGAGCTAATACCGCGGATAAACAAGTTACATTGGGTACCATATGACCCACTCAACATAAGCTCTAAAGTAATCATGCCAGATGGAAAAATTAAACTCGGGTTAGTCGAATACCACGCTCAAGAATTAGAGGAAGGAGATCTAGTACAGATGGAGCGATTCGGTTTTGGTAGAGTCGATCGCAATGAAGGCGAATTAATAATCTTTACTTATGCTCACCCATAGGAGAAAAAAATGAACAAAATTACTTTAAGTTTATTTCCGCACACGAAGAGAAAAAACGTGATAAAACAAGTAGTACGGATTATCTCCAGAACTAGTTTATGCCTTGGATGCAATTTATGCGCATATACATGCCCCACATCCGCTATAAAAATTATCTCTAAAAACTCAAAGTACATTATCGAGATAAACGAAGAAAAGTGCATTCAGTGCCTAATATGCAATAATTTATGCCCAATTGGTATTTATTATGAAAAAACTGTAGAGAACCTATATTGAACCTAAAGCTATTTTCGATAATGTCTCCATCTCTTCTATTATTTCGCTGAGAATTGTGTATATGAACCCTACCTTAACGCCTCGTTTCCCATATAATAGCAAAACAGCATTAGCTTTTTCCATCGGATATATTATTGCTATTCCCTTATCACCCTCAAGCAAAACTCTACTTAATTTTCCTAGATTTAATCTCTCTGGAGATATTAATTTCTGAAACTGATTAAAACTATCAAGTATCGTACCTCCCAGCGCCTCCTCCTCTTCTCCGCTGGGACCTACATCTATCTCAAATGCTTCTGATTTAGGTACAAATACGAGAGGCAGACCTTCCTCATTATCTACGATCATTGCTCCAAGTAAGTTATCATCACTCTCTACAATTAATTTCAAGGTTTCTTCTAACTTTTTCCTAGCTTCTGCAACATTACTAACTTTAGATGACATTTATATCACCCTTTAAATATCTAAAATAACTCTAACAAATTTTTTTCCTTTTTCCTCACCTATCTCCATCCAGTGATATGAAACAGCTTTAACCTCTATTCCAGATGTATGTTTATTAATATTAAAGGATTCTCCACAGGCTTTTCCACGTAATTTATATAATTCATTCTTATTGATACTAACTTTAAACTCCGAGAAAACTAATCCTTCTGCATCAAATAAATAAAGTAATTCCTCAAGCCACTTCTTTAGTAATCCACGTAGCTCATTATCCTCAACCTCCACCTCTAAACATTTCGTCGCATCAACCTTTTTTATGTCCGTCATAACATTGAACATTGCTTTGGCTGCATTCTCAAATGCCTCGTTTAGATCATTTCCATAAGCTATAAACGCGACATCAGCTGTATGCTCATCAAGATAGATAAATTCGCTGCTCATTGACCCAACCTCACTCAAGACCCTTCCTTATTCTTATATCTCTTAAGATTTTCTCTTTAGCTTTCTCATCGACAATTAAATAATTGTAGAAGTTAAGTTGTATATAAGCTCTCCCATGAGTCAGAGCTCTAATAACACTTGGGAGACCTAGAGCGGTTCGTACAGGAATTATACCACGTATCTTAACGTAGTTTCCTTCGGCACTATCTAATTTCTTTATTTTACCTCCCCGCTTATTTATTTCAGAAACTATTCCGCCGACATAATCTGGTCTAGTGGATATTTCAAATGCATAAAAAGGCTCTGCTAGTTCTGTTTTCAAGCTTGCTAAAGCTCTGGATAAGAGAGATAGCACTGCATTAATATCCGTTTTTTGATCACTATTCTCTTTAGCGATACTTATTTTACAGCCGATTATTGGTTCGCCTATGAGAGGACCATTCTTTAAAGCCATTTTTATTATCGATTTTATCGCGTCTATTTCTTCTTGCTTAAAATTGATCAATGATATAATATTACCATCCTCAATACCCTCAATCTCACCAAAAATGATTTTTCTTAATAAATCCAAATCAGTTATTCCCTCAATCTCTAGGGAGATATTCTCTTGATTCAACGTTATTTTCCCAGTTATTATTTCTCTATAGGCCACCATAGGTTTCGTTGAGTATAAATCAATCTTTTTACGTAAATCATTTAATATTATCTCCAGATGCAGTTCACCAATCCCTCCAACTAAGATCTCTCCAGTATCCTTATTAATTTCAAAAAATACATTAGGATCCTCAATCTGATATATCTCTAGCTCTCTAAGTAATTTATCGAACTCCCGTGCATTTTTAGGCTCAATAGCTACAAAAACTACTGGAACCGCTACATATCTAGGTATTTTTAGATAACCTCTAATTGACCTATCGCTGAACGTCTCCCCTACCTTCGCATTTATAAATGCCCCAAAGATATTCCCCGCATAGACAGCATTTACAAACTTGCTTTTGCTACCCAGCATTAATCTAACAGCATCTACTCTCCTGATATCGCCCGTATTTAAGCACATATATTCTCCTGTCCTTAACACTCCTGAAAACACTCGACCTATCGCTAGAATTCTTCCCGATTCAAATAAGCATTTACTTATATAAAATACAGTTGAGCCATCAGGAGAACATTGCTCTATCTCCTTAGGTAATTCACCATCGACCCATAAGTATTTTAACCTGTATGACTGAGCTATTTTTGGATTTGGAACATTCTTGTAGATAGCTAATGCCAAAGCCTCACCAAGAGGGAGAATAGATCGCAGTTTCTTTTGATCTTCCTTGAATATCTTAACGATTTCTTTAAACTTCATGTTCAGGTTAATTATTTTACTAAGCGTGAAACCCCAGCAATTCAACGCTGAACCAAAAATAACAGAATCATTATTTGGATTTATCTTCCATAGCTTTCTTTGATAATCAAGTCCAAAAATATCTATCAAGTCATTAAAACCAAAGATAATTTCCTCTAACCTATTTTGTATTTGAGTAGTACTCAAAGATAATTCTGGGATTAATCTATCGATTTTATTAATATA
>JALWRR010000048.1 GCA_026993975.1 Promethearchaeati archaeon
AAACAAACTTATGTATTACATATATTTATGGTACTTAGCGCTAGAATTTTTGTCTATCCTGAAATCTAAAGGAGAGAAATTAAATCAAGCAACTAGAGACTTAGAAGAAAAACTTCACAATATTTTCGATCTGCTCTATAAACTTTCTTATGGAAGATTTCGTAACGAAATTATTATTATAAAATATGTTAAGGATGAAGAGCTTAGAGATTATTCTCATTCAGATAGAGATTTAATACTTAGGAGATGGACCGCTAATATTTATAGAGAACTATTATCTGGGGACAACTTTGAGAAATTATTATCAAATAAAAATTATAAAAAAATTATTAGAAAAATTTCTGCTCTTGCTTATTACTACATTTTAAAATATAGGAAAATCAATGATAATGATGTTAAATCACTTATTCGATTTTTAATTAAAAATCGACCAAACGATTTTATTAACGCTGAAAATCTTTTTAAGGAGGAGTTCATAAGTTTATTTTCTAAATACTTTGTTTATCGGATATTAGCAGAGTTTAATTCTAGTAGCAACAAAAATAGAGAACCAATGAAAGAACTATTGAATAAACTGATAAAGTATTTTGTTAATATTTTTAATGATTATTACGAGGAAGATAGCGGTACGCTCATAGCTAATGTTTCATCATTTATAGCTTATCTCGTTCTTAAACGCGAAGACCTACTAAGAAAAATCAAATCTGTCTTTATAGATATAAGTCCTCTTGTCGCTACTGAGATATATCAATTTGTAAGTGTTTTCTTCGCTTATTATATCGCTTTTACTGAAGAAGCTGAAATCTCCTATATAGACATAAAAATTGCAGATCCAGATAGCTTATTTAATTTCGCCATAAAGGCAGCTAGAAATATATATAATGAAGCTGAAATGAACCAATTAAAATCCTTCTTAAGGAATCCTTCTCACTATAGAGGCAATCTATCTAAAAAGGTAAAGTTCTTTCTCTTGCATTGTTTTTATACACTACGCTATAATAAGTTTGGGTTATTAATACCTAAAATTCCCTTAGATTCATTTTCAAAAAAATTTTTGCCTTGGGAAATGCAGCCTAAAGAATTCTTTTTCTATCACCTCGCTCTGGGTCTTCTATCTTTCTATCTGCGTAACAAGTCTGATATCTATATAAAGCTTAATGAATATTTCTCCAGAGATAATCATAAAGTGCTAAAATATGTACAGGAAAGAAAGCGTTATGGTGTATTTTTGCCTTATCAATTTTATAGAGAAAAAGTCAATGAATTGCTTAATTATATAGTTACACCTCCTCGAAATAAACCAATGGATCTCAATTTTGTGCGCTGGGACATTGATTTTAAGTCTTTAGGTTTTTCATTCAAAAGGAAAATTGAAGTGTACTCAAAATTTATTGCTAAGCTGGGAGAGAAATGGGATTTAAGATTTGTTGTTTCCATGAGAGATCTAAGTACTAAGGAAATTTTATCCAGAATTAAAGATTACTTAGAATCAAATCGAAATAATTTTTTGGAATATGTTGCTCAGCTATATGGCAAGAATTTTGAGATCATACGAGCGCGTAGTCAGAAAGCAACTATATTCCAGTTCAGTCAGGATATAGAGGAGTATGTAGAAGATATGCGTAAGCTATATTTCATTAAGAGTGATATCAAGAAGTTTAGTATGACAATTGATAAAGAGCGCTTATTAACTGTTTTTAGAAGAAGTTTTAGTCTTGATAATAATAGCCTTTCTATATTAAGACATTTAAATAGTAATATCGAAATTGTTGATAATAAAATAAGACCTATAAAGGGTATTCCCGAAGGAATTCCAATAAATCCCATATTACTAGAATTTACTCTGATTCTCCTTATGGCACAAGCTTATGAGTCCATTAAAAAAAGCCCACTAAACGGATTTATTAGGATTTATCTGTATAATGAAGATTTTATTGTTCTTAGCGATAATCTAAGTTTACTGAAAAAATATATAGAAGCCTTAATTAAATACCTTGAGTATGTAGGATGGGGAATAAATAAGAAGAAAACGACAATAACACAAGTAAACACTAATATTGCTTCCTCGGTTAAATTTGGTGACTTGGAACTTAAACCAACGAAAGAAACTATTTTCTTAGGGGCTAAAATCATGATTGATGAACAAGAAGAGCCACCTATTATTCTAAAATTTGATAATAAAAGACTTAAGCATTTTTACTGGTATCTTGCCTCTAGGCTTGTTAATCGCTTGTTAAATTTAAATTTGCTTTCAGGTAGCTTGGAATTAGAAATATATTCTAAGAATGGTTTACTTAGTAAACTTCAAAATGACTTAGATTTTATTGAGGATGGAAGAGATCAAGTGAACGAGATCAAGCGATGGCTTAGGAGTCTAGCTATAGAGGCACTACATTTCACGGGAGAGAAAAGTGATGAAACTTTAAACGATAGTGAAGATAAGGAATTATGGTTTAAGTTTGAAAGGGAGCTAGCCCAAGAGATTATAAGGTTTGTTAGTCCGGATTATGATATTCTTGTAGTGACTGATGCTTCATTTCATAAATCTAAACAAATAGCAGGTTATGGTATTATGGTTAAGGACATGAAGAGCGATAAGGAAATATGTTATAAATATGCGGAATCAAATATTGAGAGTTCGCAGCAAGCCGAGGCAGAAGCGATTCTTCAGGGAATTACAATAGCTAGAGAAGAGTTTAGCGAAAAAAGATACGATCAAAAAGGAATTCTAGTTATTTCTGATAATAAACATGTCATTAATGCTATTAAAAATCAAGGATTTTTGCGAAATAGGAAAGCTAGAAATATTATTAAAAAGATAAGAACAGTTAGTAATAATGCGAGATTCATGTATAGACCTGAAACAGATAATCTAATAAAGTATGTCGATTATATATCTAAACTGGCTAGAGATGAAGCGATGGAAGGTAAAATAGAGACTGATAAACCATATATAGTTGAGTGCAAGAAAATAAAAGAAAAATTTGAAGAAGGTAAATTTATAGAGTGATTCATTACTATTATCCTTTATAGTCATTACTCTCTTATATTTTAAAACCGAGAACGATATGAAAATGATTTATTCTCTATGATTGGAATTAATTATAATAATTACAATGAAAGCTTGGTGATTGTATGCCAAAAAGAACAACCATCATACTAGATGATGATGTCTACGAAATTTTAGTTAAGGAGAGTATGACAAAGTATGGAACTAAGAGAGCTTTATCAAAGGTGCTTAATGAGCTTGTAAAAGAAGCAATAAGATTAAGATGGCTAGTTAAGGCTAAATCAATTCTTAGGAGCGAGAAAAAGATTAAAATTAGTGTAGAAGAGTTTCATGAGTTTAGGAAAAAATTATCTAAAAGGTTTGAAGAATGATCCTAGATACAACTTATTTTTCTCCCGCTAGTTGGAGTTGATATAGAAAAGAACTTATTGAAGTTCATTGATGAGAACAAGGCAGCCATAAGTTTTGGAGATATTAAGTTAAGTCTAATATCACTTTTCGAGCTCCAAGCTAAAGCAACTAAATTATCCATAAATATTAATCTCATTATAGAGGGAATAAATGTCATTAAGAATGCTTTTGAGGTCATTCCTTTTTATGAACCAGATATAATTAAGATAGCGCATGAACTCAGGAAATACTTAACTGATTACATTGATTGCATAATAATAGCCACAGCTATTACAAATGATAAAGAGCTAGCTACTGAAGACAGAGACATACACGCTATTAAATCCCGCCTCAAAAAGAAGTATAGGGTTAAAATCTATAGCTTTAATGATTTAATCTCGGAATCAGATAAATAATTTTATTGACCAAGTATCTTCACTTAAGGACAATTCTCTATGCTAATGATAATACTCAATCATAGCAAATACTTTGAGAAATATCATTCTTGTTAACCTATCATATCTCATAGCTTAGATACTAGCTTCTCCCCTTGAGCTTCTCCTTCTACTGATTAGGATAGCGAGACTAGTTAGAGGCCAAATTAAGCTAAATAGTAAGAGGGTTATGAGCGCTATTAATCCGTTTGTCTCTACCGCTTCATTCTGTTTAATATTGTATCAATTCGTATCGGCGGTAGGGACTTCCACCTCGCCCATAAGGACTTCGAAATTCTTATTGGCTCATAGGTGGCAGTCGGGGTGAACGGCACGCACCCCCCATCTAACGGTTGCCCTCGAAAGCTTGGAGCGTTGCTCCCATTGCCTTCGAGGGCTCTGAAGAGTAGATTCCACACAGCGACTACATCTCTATGCCATAGCTCACCACCGAGACTGCATCTTCCGATTCGCGAATTATCACTGTACTTTATCGGTTTTCTATGCACTGGACACATTTTTGATGTATTTTTTGGGTTTACATAGACTATTGGTACGCCGAGTTCTCTCGCCTTTTCCTCAATCGCACTTTGCATGCCTCTAAACGCCGCCTGAAATATCCTGTGACGCAGTTGTTTATCCTTGATGCCACGAATCATCCTCTCATTCACCTTTTTGCCAAGCTTTTCGAGAATGATAGCACTTTTGTGGCGCCTGGCCTCTCTCGCGATGATGTTTGCGATCTTCTGTCTTACATCCTGCTTCTTTTTCTTCTCTCTCAAACCCCTCAGAGCCTTCAGCTTTGCCTTAGCATTCACTCCATATGCTTGATCATATCTTCTCTGTATGCTCTTCCTACGGTAGTAGTAACCTAGAGTATCTTCTTTGATGCGGGTCTCAAAGAGATATGCATCCCTGCCCATTAGGACTGTAACGTTGTTCTCGTTCACATCCACAGGCAGATAGCTCTCTGGCTCATAGGGTTCCACATCCCTGTGGAAGACCAAGTAGAAAACTATTCTCTTCTCTTCGTAGTCCAGTTTTATCTTCGCCTCACTACCAAGCGACCACCCACCATTTATGTATCTCCAGTACTGCTTGTGCGGCTCCAGTTCTACGCTTATTCTCCCCTTGTGCGTCGCCACGGAGACTTCCATGTAGCCCCTCGTTCTCCATAGGTGATCGTCGAGCCATATCGATATTTTTCTTACTTCGGGATATTCCCTGTTAGTCGACTTCCTCTTCTTTAATCTTAAGAAGCTCTTTGCTCTCGTCATCGCATCCTGACAAGCCGTATATACGTAGTGTGAGGGCAGTTGCAGATACCTACTCCTCATCTCCCTATACTTTAGCGCCTTAAGTCTTATGAAGCTCCTAATTTCGTTTCTAACGGCGTATATGGCTAGCTGCTCAACGATACTACGGTACATACCCTCCAGCTCGACAAATATCCTAAAGATTCTCTTTGGGAGCCTTATACTTCTGATGACTACGGTTCTCGATACTCTAACCGTATTCCTCCACCTCCTCTAGGAGTTTTTTGAAACCTTCAATCAACCTCTTCTTTCTATGGCTTCTTATTCCGTATAGGCGATTAGCAAAGCTAGTAACGATAGCTATCAGGTCTTTCACGAGTTCTTGGTACGCGTCTTTGGGCTCGTCCCCATGGATAACTTCTATTTTCACGCCGAATTTATTGAAGAAGAATTCTAAGTATTCGAATCCAAAACGGGTGAGTCTGTCTTTATGCGTTATAACGACGATATCTGTCTTCTTCTCTGAGATTAGCTTAAAAAGCTTTAGTAGGCCTCTCCTATCGGTTTTGAGGCCGCTAGCAATATCTCTTAGGACTTCAACGACTTTATAGCCTTTTGCTGAACAATAATTCAACAAGTTCTCGATCTGTCTCTCCAAGTCGTCCTTCTGATCCGAAGAGCTAACACGGGCATAGATTATTGCTCTAGTTTCCTTAATTGTCACCTTACCGCCAATAATTCTTTCCACTTCGCTTTCTGGTATCATCCACCTACCAGTAGGAGTCTTAACAGCTCTTATTTTACCAGAATAAATCCATCGCTTCAATGTGACAAAGTGAATCCCAAGTCTCCTGCAGGCTTCTCTAGGAGGCAGTAGTCTTTCAGCCATATATGTCACTTTGAGTTATATTTATATATAGAAAGTTATAATTTGTTATATTTAAAAGTTTCTGCCCCATCCATAGTAAATGCATGCTTTAACTGGTGCTTCATAAACAAAGACATACGCGATCAATAATCCAATAATGCTTCTAACTTTCCTATACACGAGGAGATAAGCTATACCTAGGATAATCACATCAATGACCTCTCCCAGCACTGTTACCTGTAAAGGCAATCCTAGAACAAGCACGTAAAATAAGCCATTATAGAGACCTATCCAAAGAACTAACGTTACTAAGAAAGCTTTATTTGACCCAATATGTCTCTCAGCTATCTCATATGGAAACGCTTGCAACAGGACAAAACTCACCACTCCACTTATCGTCCAGTGAAGAATACCTATTATTGGTACGATGATGCGTGGAAATGCTCTAGCTATGAATTGAGGAAGAGATGAGAGAACAAAACTCTCGATACATCCATCATAAATAATCAAGTATAGTGAGAATGGAACCAAAATGATCTCCAATATCATTGCTAAACCACTATAAAGAAATGTGTCGCAAGGATCAATCACACTCAGCCCAAATAATTTCCCTGATAACTCCAATCCACTTTTATAAATAATGATAATAGCTATTGAAGAAAGCAGGATCAAATACAGCAAGTTTAAAGCTAGAACATAGAAATAACTTAAAGCATTCAAATCAAAACCAAGAAACCTTAATGAAATAAAGAAAACCAGCCAGTAAGCATAAGCAACAAACCAATAAGTAATTAGAAAATTAACACTAATTCTATCTTCACCCACTAGACACACCATAATAAATCAAAAACATGAGCAAATACTCCTTTTGAGAAATTTATGAAATTAATAAGAGATTATAAACATGAACTCACTTATATATACTTATAGAACATGCATCAAAAATCATTTATAAAAAAAGATAAAAAAGAGAAAGAATTTATTTTCTTCGCAACCAAACGATAAATCCAATCACAGCTATAATAAGTATCATACCAAGTATAATAGCGAGCGTTGACGATGGCAATCCTGCACCTCCACTAGGAGCACTCGTCACTTCGATAATAATACTATCCGATGCGGTATTACCAGCATTATCATAAGCTACAACACTAATATTGTACACACCAGCACTTAGTGTTAATGCATATGTTCTAGCTGTACCAGAGAGAGTAGCCACAAGAGAACCATTGACATAAATATTAATCTTTGCAACACCAAAATTATCGGAAACCGTCCAATTAACACTAACACTACCAGCAAACAATTGACTACCATTACTTGGTGATGTTATCTCTACGCTTGGTTTCGTCCTGTCTATTGTCACGGCTATCTTGTATGTCTCCTCGTTCCCAGCCTTATCCACGGCCTTGACTATGATTACGTGTTCTCCCTCGCCAATGCTTGTG
>JALWRR010000049.1 GCA_026993975.1 Promethearchaeati archaeon
TTTTTGTGTTTCTTATTCCTCTTCTTCTGTTTTCTCCGATGTATTTTTTTGTTTCTCTTGTTTTTTTTGATAGGATGTATCCTGTTCTGTATAATATTCTGTTTGCGTGTGTTTTTATTCGTGGCCTGTTTTTTAGGTTGTGTAGCATTATTGAGAGTTTCTGTATGTAGCTTGGGTGCTTGTATTGTTCTAGGAATTTTTTCATTGGTTCATTGTTGATGTATGTGCCTTCGTATATCTTGTTTACTAGCTCGTATTTCTTTGTGAAGATGTGTTTTACCCATGGTTTCGGTTTGAGAATTATCATAGTGGTTTTTTCTGGTATCGCGACCCTATACCTATTATTTAACAACATTATTTTGCGTTTAACCTGTGTTCCATTGTTCAATACTGCTGTTGCATTCTTCATTTCCGCGAATATTGCTAGGTCTTTTATTAGCGATAGTCTATGCGCTTTGTTTCCTAGGGTTTTCAGCTTCACTATTATTTTGTCTTTGTGGATGCGTATCTCTTTTATGTATTTGCTCCTGTACCATCTTCGAGGATATACATAGTATCTCGATTCACTATCTATTGCTTGGGGGGACACAATATTCGACGCTATATCCATCACCTCTCTATATTCTGTCGAGAAAGATTGTAAAGATGCAAAAGGTTTAGAAGCAAGAAACGGATAAGGAAGAATCATGAATAGGGTTCATTTATGTGACGGTTTAGGCTGAGAACAAGCTTGTTTCTATTCTTGGTTTGCTGGGTTAGCGACATGCCTAGGATAGAATGCGTATTATTTTGTCCCTGCTTAGCGGTGTTTAACCGATTCGGTTTGGAGCAAGTTAGTTGGTGAACTGTGCTAGTGCTTCGTATAGTTATTATTGTCTTCGACATGGTTTTTAAGTTTTCACTGACAATCAACTGATGTTTATTTAAACATATTCGTTAAAAAAGAACTCACTAGAGTGAACTTAGTGATAATCTATTTAAGTATTACTGATAATTCAGTGAGCTTTATTTTAACGCATTCAATTAAATTAACATCAATCAGATGAGTCTGAAGCAAAATATTTTCAACGCGGGCCCACATGAAATTATCTAAATTTATTATTGCATTTCAGATCGTTATTTCGTTATCAGAGAAGAATACTACCTAATAACGCTAGGATCTCTCATAGGTATTTTATTGAGGGAGATTGATTTTTGGGAATCCTATTTTTCTTGCTATTTCGTTTAGGGTTTTTAGTTGGATGAAGATGATTCCGTTTCTTATTATTTCGGCGAGTGCAAGTGAATCTGCGTCTGATGCTATTATGATGCATGTTTTTCTTTCTTTGATTTCTTCGGATCTTTTCAGGAATCTTATTACTTCGTTTCTGCTGATTTTTCCTATTTTTATTTCCCCTACTAGGGTAGAGCAATCGGTTTGATGAGCTATTATATCGATCTCTCCACCTCCACTAACATTATCAATTGGTCCTAGTGAAAATTTCTTTGCAGTTCCGAGAAAGAATTGTTCTCCTTCCAATGTAATTTTCTTATTTATGTGCTTGAAAAGCTCTCTAATATAGTACTCTATTGTTATTCCTAATGATTGCCTAAGGAGATCAATTCTTTTAATTCCGCTTGGCGGTAGCTCCCTAGCTAGTAACCATTCCTTTAACAATGGGTAATTTATCTCTAGTTTTTGACTCACTATTCCCTTCTTCCTTAGGTCAGAGAGAATGTTCAGTAATGTGTGATATCTTATGCCAGTTTCCTTACTTATTTCTTTAGGAGATTTCATTCCTTCAGCTAGTGCTCTAAGAATCTTTGCTATAGTCACTTTGCTCCACTTAGTGGTTTCTGCGAGAAATGAGAAATAGGCTTCAAAGAAATCATCGAAAAAACCAGCGTTTAAGGCTTTCTCCACAGCATCAATAACATCCGCTGAAGTAACATTATCCTTGGCGCTAATGTAACCTACTATCTCTTCAATGAGTTTAGGGACTCCTCCGCTTAGCTTAGCAATAGTATTTAGAGCTTCATAGCTATAATCAATATTTATTGCTTGGAGAAGTTGTCTAGCCATTTCTATGGATGCTTCCTCTGTTAAAGGCTTAACCTCAACTTTTTGGAGAAGTTGTAGAAAAGCTTTATCAGCTTTACCATATTCCTCAAAAAGGAATCCAGCGCTAGTAAGAATAATAAGGAAGATATTCTCTCTTAATCTTTGGATATTGTCGCGAAGAAACCATAGTAAGCGCTCTTTAGCAAAATCTCCTCCTCGTAACTTTAGCGTTGAGATATTTTCTATAAACAAATGAAACTCATCAAAAGCAACGATTATGTATTCTATTTTATCCGCACAGCTATTCAAGAGATCAAAACTATACTTCACCATCTTAAGATCATCATCTAGTGGTCTCTGATATAAACCAGCATAGCTTTCTAGCACATCGCGAAATCTTTCACCAATCTTTAAATTCCTTAGATTTGAGTAAATCGCCCGAAAGAAATCTCCCCCAGTTACAATACCACTACAATCCATCCGAAAACCTATCCGCTCCCTAAGGAAGTGATTCACAAGGCTAGTCTTACCAACCCTCCTGATACCATAAATCAACACATAATAATTCGCTCCCCGAAGTCTCGCACGAAGCAACCTATCTAAAACCTTTAACTCTGCATCCCTATCCACGAATATTGTAGTCATCTAATATCACCTATTTAGTTTATAAACCATTTAGTTTATAAACTAATCGGATAATAAACATGCTCATACTCATTATATTGCTTTCTGTACAAAATAAGCCATTATGCACAAAGAAGCACTCCACAGATATCATCTCATGAATCCATTGATTTTCCGCAACTCAGGAGATCCATCATTAACTGTCACGATACCATAAAGCATGCTTACCTATCGAAAAAGAGAACTTCCAAAACAAAATGCTAGAAAAGAAAATATTTAGCAACTTGAAAAAAGAATTAATGATTTTTAATTCCTCTTTTGGGATAGAATCCAAGGAATATTTTAAGCGCGTTGAAATTTAGATAAACATGAACCAAAGCTACGCCAACGAGAATAATTGAACTAAATGTATGTAACCAGACCAAATTTGCTCTAGCTAAACCTATAAATAAATCCTCAGGTACTACGGAATAAAAGAGAGCTAGAATCCCTGTTAAACCAGAGAAACTTCCAAATATAAGCAGTGTTATAGAAACATATTTTCTGAGAATTAGTGGTCTCTTATGATTAATATACAGGTATGATATGGTCGCGATAGCAGTTAAAAAGACTATTATTAATAGGGGCACAAAAAATGATGAACTAAGATTTATTCCAGCAGCTTGACCTCCTCTCACATGGTACACCTAAATTAATTATAAAATATTATTAAATAGCTCAATAACTCAATCCCCTCTACTATGCATTCCTCCGTCAATGATAAATTAGAAGCATTAATCTGCTCTTCATTTCCAAGTTCTTTAGTGAATTGACTAAAATTTACTAAATGCTTTTAAAACTTTGAGAACGAATTGTTCAGAACTTTTAATGCAATACCGAACAGCACCATAAATTAAGTGAAATCTAAAGAGTGGTACCCTTATACCGATACCTAATACACTCCTTATTTTCCATTTCAGCTAAACCAAGAATGCTTTGGAAGCTCCTTTATAAGTTTTATTATTAATTTTGCGAGTGTTTTCCATATGTATAAAAATTTTTATTTGTTAGTAAGCTTTTAAAGCTAGAATAATTATTTATTATAACTGATTCTCATATATAATTTATTAAAAGTAATTATGGTGCAGCAGCTTGTTTAAAGCAAAGCTATACGATTTCTCAAGCAAATTCATTTATTGGGCCGGTCTAGTGAATTTATTCTGGCTATTATTTTATGTTATAGTTACCATGGTGTTCTGGCCATTTAGTGTCTTGTACGCATTTATCTTGTTAGTAAGTTTTGTTATCTGGAGACGTCTTCGTGCGCGAGATAAGTTGGCTTATTTTGTTCAGATGGCTACTCTTGCCATCTCAACCTTAATAGGGGCTTGGGTTACTTTGTACATATTGATGTATGGGGTTACGTCTTCGGAGGTAAGTTGGTTACTAATGAATGATTTCTTTGGGTTCTTTGCAGCATTATTTCCTAATATGGGTATTGGCCCTGGAGTTTTTGTGATTATATTGGATTTATTCTCTAAACTTATAGTCTCTATCTCTGGAGGAAACATGCATCTAGCCTATCACTATGGCCCAGACTTGTTAATAGCGTCTCTCATATATCTCCTAATAGTAGTTCTATACTCAGTTAGGTTGAGATAGTTGATTGCTGGTGATTATTTTAAAGCGGGATGATCAGAGTGCATGCCTTGAATAGAACTAGACTATATGATTTTTTTGGGCAAATTCATTTACTGGAGTGGTTTAATTAATGTTTTTACATTGTTGTTTGCTGGTTTGGTGTTTTCTCTGATTATTACTATGGGTCCTATATTTGTTACTCCTATTGGTATCTGGTTCCTGATATCTATATTTCCAAGTGACTTATTTAGGAGGAAGATACTTGATGGGGACAAGATTGCTATGAGTCTTCAATTATTTTTCTTGGTTGTGATAGCGGTTGCGAGTCTAATTATGACGCTTGAAACTTATCTATCACCTGTTTTGAGCAGAGAGTTAATGAGTTATCTCGCGTTCATGGTACTCTCATTATCAACTATTGGTGTATTCATTGGAGTGATACCCATCTTACTTATGTACATTGCTTCCGTAATGAACCTAGAACTAACCATGATCTCGCTGACTATATCTATAATCTCGAGTATCTACATAGCGATTATTGTCATTTATTACATGTTCAGAGAAAAATCAGAAAAATAATTATTATCAATAGTTATTATAATGATCGTATCAGCGATCTAAATTAGTTTAATTTTCAAATTAGAGGTTTTACCTAAGATAGAGAGATAACTAGGTTGGTGATAAATTAAGTGCATAAAAACATAAAAGAATTAAAGAAGCAATAACTACGCGAGAATCGATCCAGCTCTAAAAATTGATCAGAAAATAAGGTTTATCTAAAAGTATTAAATTATTAAAGAAGTGATAGGTGCTTTTCTGTAGCCCCTTATGCCTTCTTGATCTGGCTGACGATTCCTACAGCTACTAGCTGAGCCATGTCTCTGATAGCGAATCTTCCTAGCGGCTGGAATTGCTGGAATGGTTCAACTACGCTTGGTCTAATAGGCTCTAATTCAACATCAGCGTTGTCCCCTTTAGCAATGTACTCTGGATTCTCCTCTAAAGTCTCGCCCTTAGGACCATACTTCCTTAGAATGTTCTTGAATGTGGTAGCTACCTGCAATGTATGCACATGCATAACGGGAGTATAACCAGGATAAATCCTTGTTGGATGCCAAATCACGATCACTCTAGCGATAAATGAGCCACGACCGCCGCCAACTACAGATGGAGGAGCATTTGCTGGACCAATAACATCGCCACGCTTTACTTCTTCTGCTGCTATTCCTTTAACGTTTATTCCTATGTTGTCTCCAGGTACTGCCTCTTCTAGTGGAGTATGATGCATCTCAATGCTTTGTGCTATTGTTTTCTTTCCTAATGGTTCGATGACGATCTCCTGTCCCTTCTTTAAGACCCCTGTCTCTACTCTACCAGTTATTACTGTACCTACTCCCTTAATCTTATAGACCTTTTGCACTGGGATCCTTAATGGTTTATCTATCATTGGTTTAGGCGGCTCTAGGTTATCGAGAGCCTCATATAGAGTGGGTCCATTATACCATGGCATGTTCTTTGATTTCTCTTTTAGATTATCTCCATACATTCCGCTAGTTGGTATGAACGGGATCTTATCAACTTTATAACCAATGCTTGCCAGGAATCTAGCTAACTCATCTCTAATCTCCTTGTAAGCGTCCTCAGAGTAATTTACCGCATCCATCTTATTTACACAAACTATTAATTGATCGATCCCCAGCGTCTTAGCTAAGATAGCGTGCTCTCTTGTCTGTCCACCTAGCGCGTAACCAGCCTCGAACTCGTTTCTCTTAGCTGAAACTACTAATATGGCTGCATCCGCCTGGCTTGTTCCAGTTATCATGTTCTTTATGAAGTCCCTATGTCCAGGAGCATCGATAATCGTGAACATGTATTTTGGTGTCTCGAACTTGAAGTAGCCTAAGTCGATAGTTAATCCTCTTTTTCTCTCCTCTGCTAGCTTATCTAAAACCCAAGCGTACTTCCATGATTCTCGTCCCATTGCTTTCGCTTCTTCCTCGTATTTCTTTAGAATTCTATCATCTACTGCACCAACTAGATATAGGAAGTGCCCTACCATCGTGCTTTTTCCATGGTCTACGTGCCCGATAATTACTAGATTTATATGGGGCTTTTTCCTTGCCATTTTCAATCTCCTTCTTAATTCGATTAGATATTGATTTGTATTCTATATTCCTAGTTTCGGATATTTAAATTTATCAATATTTAAGAAGACGGTCGGAGTTTTTTTAATCGCATATAATTATACGACTAGTTATGCTTTTAGGGGCCTAAGGCCAATTATTTAGCAAGGGCTACCTAAGGCGTCTCACATGGCCTTAGGCCCCAATAAGTCTATTAGCCCTATTAGAGATATAAATCATAGTGATACTAGTCGATTATTCGCCTATACTAAACTCATTGATCTCCGAGCTAAGCGGTATCGAGGCCTCCTATTCCCTGACAGTTTACCGTCCTCGATGATTCCTAGAGAATTTATCGCTCTGCCATCGTGGTTCCCTGAGACGGTTGAGGAGGCCGTTGAGCTCTGCGTCGATGCGACAGTCGAGACACTGGCTCAATGGATGATTAGAAGCGAGAAATACGGGCTGAAAAACGAGATGAAGAGGCCTTGGTCATTCAGGGTTACGAGAGATCCAACGAATGATGATGCTAGAGACGTTGCTGACAAGTTAACGCTTTCTGAGATGTTCCAGGACCTTCTATCTCTAGCGAGGGAGTATGCGGCCACACACCCAATTGAAACAAGCAGAATCGGAGAGAAGCCTTACTACGATAGAGTGGTCATCGCAGTCATCTATGTCATGAAGGAGATCGGCCCGAGATTCAGCTTCAACTCGATTAGGAAATGGCTAATAGACCAGGGAATAGACATGAGGATATCTGATAAAGCCAAGTATCCCGTCCCATCAAAATCCAGGCTTGTGGAGCTATTTAGGAATAAAGCAATCAAAGAGTGGTCAAGGAGCTTCCTGAAATGGCTTAATGAGGAGAAGGCGAAGCCGATAGTTAGGCAGCTAGGAGCCATAGAGGAGGAGTACGGGATCGATGGAACAGGCTTAACGACAGAATACATGGTTGTGACAACGATAGGCATGAAGAAAGC
>JALWRR010000050.1 GCA_026993975.1 Promethearchaeati archaeon
TATAAAGCGATTAATCAAGCTCCAGATCAAGTACAGTGTCGTGATGAGGCTCGTTACGCTTCTAACCTGACTTCTAGTCGTGTCTAATGGCTGTGAGGTGATGTTCATGAAATAGTGCGGGCATTCGTCTTGGTTGAAAAGTTTAAAGATGTTGTGGAGAAATCCCTAATGATGCCCTTTATAGCATGTGCTAAGAGGTTCTATGTATGTCCGATTTTGTGTCAAACCATTCTAGCTTTTTCGAAGAGCGATATATACATTTAAGATATATAAGATATTGGTTATTCTCGCATTAAATAATTTCATTTTAAATTTAGTTAGTGATTATTTAGTAGAAATGCAGAGTCAAGAAATATATAGATTTTTAAGAGGATAATTTTTTTGAGGTAATTACTAATGCTCGAGTTAAGCAAGGATTTTGGAAAAGAAGATGGAGCAATTTTCAGTATTTCTTGGAGCCCAGATTCAAAGTATATTGCGCTTGCTATAGGGAAAAAAGATGTTCTAATAAGGGATATAGAGAGAGGCGAAATAGTGAAAATATTGAGGCATAAAGGTTTTTTAACTACAATAGATGGAGTAGCTTGGTCTAACAATGGTAAAAAAATAGCAACATCAGAATTTAACAAATTATATATATGGAATGCTGAAGAACCAGCATTAATTTATGATATTAAAAAGCATAAAGATCAAATAGAATCAATTAGCTGGATGGTTGGCGATCGCTTTTTAGCTACTGGAGGCAAAGATAAGAATCTAGCATTATGGGATATTGAGAAAAGAGAATTACTTGGCGCTGTAAGACTTAAAGGAAAAATTGAAGAATTATCCTTTAGTCCAGATGGCCAAAAAATTGGTGTTGCATTAGATAAAGATGTTGGATTGATATTTGATGCTAAAAAATTGATTGAAGAAAGAGAAGTTTTTGGTATAGCGTTAAAAGGGCATAGAGATAGTTTAACATCGATTTGCTGGGATCCTAAAAGTGAAAAAATAGTTACTGGATCCATGGATAATACTGCAATAATCTGGGATATAAACTCCGGAAACATACTTCATACGTTAAAAGGGCATAAGGGAAGATTCAATCGTATAACCTCTGTGGCATGGCATCCATCTGGAAAGTACATAGCGACACTTTCTACGGACAACACAGTGCGAATATGGGATGCTGAAACAGGAAATAATATTTACACGTCAGAGTTAAAGAACATATTCGATAATTCTGTACTTCGATGGAGCCCAGATGGAAAATTTTTAGCTATTACAGCACATAGAAATCTATTAATTTTCTCATTAAAGATATAAGTAATGCTGGAGTTAATCTAATTTATCTTGTTTCTTTTTTTGGTTACATATCAAATTTCTAAATACCCCTCTTTGCTTAAATATATTCTTCTATTATGTCCTCGTTTTCTCCGAGTAGGTGAATATAGACAATAAATTTGCCGTGTATGGATCATTGAGTCAATGAGGAGGCGGAACTCTATTTAATAGTTAATATTAGAAGTACTGAGCCTTAAAGTAATAATTAATACTTCCTTATCCTTCGTTAATTATTATTAAAAATAGGTAGCTATTTCTATAGCTCCATCTAGAATCTATTGAATAAGTTTTTATAATATTTTTCATTATCCGATAACGGATAATAATGAGATGATGCCTATGAATGAGAGAAAAGTGAAATATGCTCTAGCCTTATCAATTATACTGCTTATGGGCATTGCTTCAACTTATTATTTTCTCTATAATCAATCAGTTAAGATTAGGATTTCTACTACAACAAGCCTCTACGCGACAGGTTTGCTAGATTATCTCTATGATGAGTTCAAGGAGAATCATAGTAATGTTGTGGTTCAATTCATAGCTGTTGGAAGCGGAGCTGCTTTAAAGCTAGCTGAGCAGGGTGATGTGGACATGGTGTTTGTTCATGCACCTAATCTAGAGGCTGATTATATTAAGCGAGGCATAATAACTAATCATACAATTTTCGCTTATAACTACTTTATAATAGTTGGTCCGAAATCTGATCCAGCGCATATAGCTAATTTAACGCCGATTGAAGCCATGAAATCGATTTATAATTCTTGTGAGAACGGTCAAGCATTATTTATAAGTCGAGGTGATCAATCTGGAACGCATCAAAGAGAATTACTTTTATGGAATCTAAGCGGGTTAAATCCATTCAATAAGAGTTGGTATATTGAGACTGGTAGTGGAATGTCAGAAACCCTATTAGTTGCTAACGAGAAAAACGCTTACACTATATCTGATATAGGTACTTTCCTTAAGCTTAAGGGTGATGGCAGATTACCTAATCTAGTAAAACTTGTGGATAAAGGTAAGATACTAATAAATATTTATAGCGCATATATTGTAGAGACTGCTAAAACTAATAGTGATACCCAAAAAGTCATCAAGAGCTTGATGAAGTTTATTTTATCTGATACGGGGCAAGAATTAATCGGGTCATTCGGCGTAGATAAGTATGGGCAACCATTATTTTATCCAGCTAAAGGGCATGAAGATGAGTTAAGAGAAATATGGCAATGGTTCGTTGATTTAGCAAAGTAAATTGCGTTAACGGGAGTTCACATGAGTTTTATCGGGGAGATTATAGAGATAACGATAAGATCAGTAACAATATCACTATCCGCCACAATACTAAGTTCTCTCTGGTCAATACCACTATCACTCATAATAGCTAGGTCGAGAAGCCGCATGACAAAAGCCTTAATGGGAGTCCTAAACTCGCTGATTGGATTCCCAACTGTTCTAGTCGGCTTATTTCTCTATATAATTTTTAGTTCTTCAGGCCCTCTAGGAGGCCTCGGAATACTATATACTCCCTTCGCAATCATGATAGGGGAAGCATTATTAATCACTCCGCTCCTAATATCCCTGAGTTACGAGATATTTAGTAAGGCTTACTACGAGTACTGGGAAACATCAATAACTCTAGGAGCGACACCCGCTCAAGCTTTCATGAAACTCATAACAGAGAGGTTCGAAGACATTATCGTTGTTTTGTTAATAGGATTTAGTAGAGCTATTGGTGAGCTTGGAGTAGCTTTAATGGTTGGAGGTAACATTAGAGGGTTCACAAGAGTCTTCACTACAACAATAGCTCTAGAGGTATCTAAAGGCAACTTTGATATAGCTTTATTCCTCGGATTCATACTCCTTATTATCGTATCAACAACATCAGCGATTATAAGAATAATGGGAGGTAGGAAGAGTGATTGAGCTTAGAGATGTATGGTTCAGTTATAATTCAGGAAAACCTATTATTCATGGTGTTAACTTAAGGCTAAGCAATGAAATTACGATCATCATAGGTCCGAACGGCGCTGGGAAAACAACCCTACTAAAAATTATAGCTTGCTTATATAAACCAGATAAGGGAGATGTACTTATTGACGGGGTAAACTTCTGGAAACTCAAGTCAAAAGAAAAACTAATAATGAGAAGAAAAATAGTTTATGTGCATGAGAACCCAGTTCTCTTCAAAGGAACTGTGATGGATAATGTTACATATCCACTTATTATTAGAGGGCACTCACTAGAGAAAGCTAGAGAAAAAGCATTAAAGCTACTTAAATCACTTAAACTAGAATACTTAACAGATAGAAAGAGGAATGAATTATCCGCAGGAGAATTCCAACTAGTCGCGATAGCTAGAGCCATAATATCTGGAGCTAAATACATTGTTCTCGACGAACCAACAAGCAATCTTGATCTAGAGCACAGAATTGTTCTAGAAAGCATTATTAGAGAAATCGTGAAGAGCGGCAAACAAGTAATAATAGCGACACATGATAGATTATTCGCACTAAAACTAAACACAGAAATAATAGAAATCAATAACGGCGAGATAAGAAGTATTCTTCATTCAAAAGATCTCTATCAAGAAATCGAAGAATTCATAAAAAAAGCAGGAAAAAAGAGCCTTAATTCTTAGTTATATGTCAGATCTCCTTAATTCTAATTAACCATCGGCCCATCATAGGGATCACCTCCTTTGATCCCTCTGGAACCCCAAACTTGATGATATCTCCATTATATAATATTATATATAATATCTATAATATATATAGACCTATTTAAATTTTACGCCCCTTATATAAGTGCACGAATAATCACTAAGTCTTGTTCGCCGAAATACACCTTAAGGAATAATATAGCGTTTTTCATTTAGCTTTATTATTCTCTGCTACCCAGGTTTCTGGATTTAAATAGTTTTAATCTAAGAATCATGTTAGGTTATGATGAAATTATTGAGTGATTATTATGTTGATTGAGGATTATGTATCAGTTAAAGAGGTTTCGGATCTTCTTAAGAGGATGATTAAAGTTAAGTCTGTGAGAGGGAGTGAAACAGAAGTAGCTAACTTAATTATTGATGTTTTAGATAAGGAGGGGATAGATAGCTATAAGGTAATAGAGAGTTCTCCTGGAAGAGGCAACTTAATAATAGATATTAATGGTGCTCAGGGGGAAGGGTTTAATCTAATGATAATAGGGCACTCAGATGTAGTTCCAGCTGAAGGGGAATGGAGTATTGATCCATTTGGAGGCATAGAGAAGGATGGTTATGTGTATGGTCGTGGTGCTATTGATGATAAGGGGCAAGTAGCAGCCATGGTTTATTTCGCCATTCTACTCCATAGACCGGGGAGAGATTTCAGGGGGCAGGTTAGATTACTTATAGCTGCGGATGAGGAGGTTCAGCATCCAGATCATGGTGTAAGATACTTAACAAATAATCATCCAGAGGTATTTAAGGGAGTAGATGGGGCGATAGGTGAGTTAGGAGGTAAAGTTAATTTCATAGGAGAGAGTAGACATCTAGTAATCTTTGGTGAGAAGGGCGCTCTCAGTCTCAAAGTTAAGTTGCTCGGGGATAAGGGTCATGCTAGCGCTGTCTATAAGGTAAAGAACTCTGTCGAATTCCTAGCTAGTTTTCTTCATGAACTACCAAACAGCATTTATTTTAAATCTAGATGTGTTGCAGAGATGTTTAAGAATGTTCTCGGTTGGAAAAGTAATCTGATTCTCAATAGGATTCTAAACGGGTTAGTCATAAATTCCATTTCTCGAAAAGAGCTTAAATTCGCTAGAATACTGCACTCATTAACTCACGTAACTATAGCTAAAACCGTGTTAAAAGCTGGAAGAGCCGAAAATGTTTACCCTAAGGAAGCTGAAGCAATCCTTGATATTAGGTTCTTCCCAGAGAACGATAAGGATGAATTAATAAAATTCATCAAGAAATTTATTCCGAAGGGAGTTAGAAGCGAGCTAGAACCCATAGCTTATACACCATCAACATATAGTCCCTTAAATACCTCGTTATATAAAGCAATAGAAAAAACAATACTAGATCTAGGCTCTAAGCCACTACTATTTTTCCAAACTGGGACAAGTGATTCCGCTTGGGTAAGGATGCTTGGGATACCTGTCTATCACTTCATGTACACTGAGAATGAGTTAGATACTGATAGAATTCATGGTGTTGATGAGAGAATAAGGAAAGACGAGTTATTGAACATTATCAGGGGTTACTATCACTTATTAATGAATCTACAGTAAAAGCAAATAAACTAGCTATGCTCCTCAATATAATTCACAATCTCCTTGACAGCGTCACCTATTCTATTCCTAACGGTTCGAAGTCTTCCAGAATTAATCTTATCAATAATTAGTTCTCTCAGCCTATAGATATCACTGTAATTATAACCAAATTTCCTAGCATTTCTCTCTTGTTCATAGTGATTCTTGATAGGGATTGCTATGAAGGGTGTTCCATAAACAAGACATTCGTCTATCGTTGATTTACCAGCGGTCGTAATAACTAAATCGCTCGCATAAATTAATTCGTGGAGATCCCTGTAAAAATCATAACACTTAATGTTTCCTCTCGCTTCTGCACAATACTTTGTTTCCCCAACAATAATCGTGAATAATTCCTCGGAATAAATATCACTTATAGCATTGAGAGCGTATCTATATATGAAATCACCAGCATCACCACCACCAGCCGAAATCAAAACAAGCTTTTTGTCTCGAGGAATCCCTAAATCATACCTAATCTCCTCCCTACTCCTATTTGTCTCTCTAGCTATCGGAGTAATCTTCCTTATGTTTGGGTAATCTGGAAAGTTATCCTCTAGAGCTATGACTAATGGAACCCTCTTGAAGAATTTAATAAACCACGCGTTAGTTCGATTCTCAATAGCTCTAGCTATAAAGTTCCTAGCGAAATTAGTTGTTAGTAAATCAGAAACAAAAATCAACGGTTTATTAATCTCTAGAGCCTCATTACCGAAAGCGAATTCCTCATCAGATATAATTAAATCCCAATCAACAATCAATCTCCTAGCGATCTTCTTCATCCTCTTATAAAAACGAATATACTTGATCATCCATAACAAAGTATTCTTCAGGACGCCATCCCTAGAGATAGAGAAGTAAGGCACCCTACGATGAACAACCATGCATTCAAACCCATAAGAACCAAGAAACCCACACACTTTAGCACTACTACCAAAAGTAATATTATAACCTAGTTTTCTCAATTTTAAAGCGATAGCCACAGACCTAGTAGCATGACCGAGACCAATCGGGCTAATTGAGTATAATATTTTCAATAAAATTCACCAATTTAAAAGTTCCCCGAGCTTAGTTCTTTTATCAAAAATGATTCTAAACAAAACTTTAACCCTAATTATAAATATTACTTTAAATAGACTTTCTAAGGAAGCACAACTGATCATTATTTTTAAGTAACTTTTATACGAGCGAAGAATTATAATTTTATTAAAATATATGAGATCAATAAGCAGATTTATAGTTATGATTTAGTGATTTAGTAGAATGGTGGATAATTCTTCACATAATTATAATAATTTTGAAACTAATTCGCCGCTCAATAAGTCAACTCCTAAACAAGTTGTTTTTAATCTCCAAATCTTCTCTGGAGCACCACCTTTCTCTTCTTTATATCCCGCTAACTCTATAATACCCATATCCTGAAGACTTGATAAATAGTAATATAGATTGGATCTTGGAATCAAGAAACCCCTAGATTTCAATTCTTCATATATCTCATTAGTACTCTTCTGATCTTTTCCAATGATTTTTATTATTGTCCATCGGGGTTCATATAAAACAAACTTTAAGCGCATTACCAATTCTCTAATAACATGTTTTTTATCGAATTTTCTTCTTGGCATTTTTACACACCATTCTCTAGATATCTTTTTAATGGTAATTATACTACTATAAATCAACATCATTTATATTTAT
>JALWRR010000051.1 GCA_026993975.1 Promethearchaeati archaeon
AAGCCTTACCAGAACTAGATTGATCAGAAGCAGCTAACACTCTAGTTCCGTTGGGACGATATAGATAAACCTCACCCTTTATGTTATTTCCGTTAACTTCGAATAAAGAAGCAGATGCAGATACAAAGCACTCCTCTTTAATTGTAATTTTACTAAATTCTCCTGTAACTGCAGTTCGATAATCCAGAAGTTTATTTATACTAACCTCTTCTTCATTACGGAGTCTAACATAGGATGCGGATGTCCTGTCGATAAAACCTGTAAGAGTCACCACCTCACTAGGATACTCCGGAACCATTAATTCCCCAATAGCATCAAGTAACGATTTATTATTCATTACTCTTTCACCAAATGTTAATCGATCAACGTCACTTGGAGTAAGGTCTAAATACCTACTTGAATCATTATCATTGTAGAATCCTTCTGAAGCATCTTCAGCAAGTTTTTGAACTGCACTATTAAGCTTTTGAATATCAAGCTCTGCTTCTGTAATTCTAGCAACGTTATTCTCTGAATTGTCAATGATGCTCATGTCAGCTCTAAACTGAAAATCCACATTTTCATTTGAATAGTCTCTATCCATTTCAATAATCAATGGAGAGATTTCTATGAAATAAGCCCCTGCAGGATCTGTTAAATCTTGCGTTGACTTTCTTGGAACTGCTTTACCATCAGCAAAAACCATCATTCCACCACCTGCAGGATTGTCATACTGAAATCCCATAATGTATGGCTTAGTGAAAGTAAATCTACTTTTGCCTTCGCTGCTTAGTGAATGAGTACAATTTAGATACTTGTTTCTCGCTGGGTGAGCAAAAGCACTAAACATATCCCACCCAGAAACTTCACCTACTTCTTTGTGCCAAAATACTTTAAAGTCTAATAAATTTACAAAGCCATTACCCGAGATCTTATTAGCGAAAAAAGTTAAAAATAGAGTATTGCCATCCGTAAAAGATACTTCATCTGCCTCACTATTAAGATTATCCCTTCGAACAAATACGCCAGAGTTGTTGACAGTATAAGCGATATTTGGAGAGCTACCCCAATCAGGGATGTCGTCGTCCTCATCTTGAGAATCAGAATACCCAACTAAGGCACAATTAAAATTATCAGGTATTTGACTTAAAACAGATAGAGATTCCCCACCATCATCAAAAGAGTTTAAATCAACAGTATGTACCGCTTGAGAAAGAGTACAACTACTAGACGAGGGATCATTAGAAAAGGGACTATCAATTGAAAAGTTGGACTGATCAGTAATGGAGGTAATAGTTCTAACCTCATTATCAAAAATAACCACATCACCAGTATTTAATTCAAAAGAAGGAGTGGCTGACAAAGACATGTTAGTGCCAGCGCCTGTAAGCAATATTCCCGCATCATAAGCCAATCGATAATATTCGTTAACAATACTATAATTTTGAGAGGAAGTTTTACCTGTAGAAATATCAATAGTCCCCCCATCCTCTGGAATATCCTCAAAACTCTCACTTAGTTGAGCTTTATACAAAGAACTAACCAGTTCTCCACCAGCTCCTCCCGAAGATTTAATCTCATAAATAGCATCGGAAAATTCTAGTGATATAATAGATATCTTTGAATTAGGGTTTAAAGATGATACTTCTATTTGAAAATTAAGAGAAGTCTCTCCATTAGGAACAAAAACTAAATCGAAATAACGAAGAGAGCTAGGCAAAGGAGCAGTTCCTAGAGTATTTCCAGACCCTCCAACAATATTAACCTTAAAATCATTACTCGATCCATTATCC
>JALWRR010000052.1 GCA_026993975.1 Promethearchaeati archaeon
TCTATAAACCACCTACTTAAGAACCCAGAGGGCAATAAGCATTAATATGAACCCAACAATCAAGTAACTGAAATTAAGTAGATCCTTTTTCCTTTTCCACTTCTTGTAAGCAATCTCACACTTCTTAGAGCAAAACAATTTCCCTTCAGGAATAGCTTTACGGCACCATAAACAATGCGAGTGCGGTGGAATCTGGAAAGCCTCTTTCAACGCTCGCTTAGAAATAATAATCACCCAACAAAAAATAAACAAAAAAATAAAGAAAAAGAAAATTAATTAAAATTTATCCAAACTGCAAGGGTAGGTACAAGAACACGAACACGTATGTCCAGATGGCCGCAGCTATTAACAGGAATATGAACGAGATCCATGTCGGCCTAACGTGCTTTCCAGCGGGGTGCACCTTAGGTAACCAGACCCAGTGCGAATACAGGAAGACCCAGCTGTAGATAACCATGATAAGCATGTTTCCAACTCCAGTAAGTATCAATAAGGTACCTGGCTTCTGAGCCCATATTTGTATCGTTGAGATTATTGTGAATAACCCAATGATGTAGTAGTATAATCTGCTGTAATCAACCTTCTCCTTTATCTCAGGAATATTAACGTATAAGTTGCTAGCAGTTGTTCTAGATATGCCATCAAGACCAGTCAAGTAAGTATCAGTTAGGAAGAAGAACGCTAGGATCCACAGAGCCACCCTACCCATATCGCCCCAAAGCCTACCAAACCACTCAGCCTGGAACTTTAATAACGCGAAGCCTTTTCCAGGGACTTGCCCAGTTGGGAACAATAGAGCGTATGTCAGAATAGTAGTCAGAACGATAGTTAGGGTATTCATTATGACGCCGAAAGCATTATCTAACCACAACCAACTTATCCAATTGCTCCACTCTGCAGCATCCTTCTCACTAAATGCTACACCGACAGCAGGTATAGCCTCAGGTTCACCAGTTAGTGGGCTGGTTACTCTACCGATTAAAGCAGACATTGCAGCGTTCTTGTCTCTAACCCAGAATGAGTAGTATAGGTTCCAGAATCCACCAGCTCCAGTGTAAGCTATTAATGTGACCAATATTCCGATATCCTTGGGATCCCATGTCACAGTGCGCGGTCCAAGTGGGTTCGGATCAGCCCAAGTGAATCCAGTTAATGGGAAGTGAGGTGTGAACAATGAGGCGAAGTATACTCCAGCAACTTGAGCTATTTCAGGGGCAGCAATAGCTGCTATCAACATTCCAAAGAAGCTTGCTACAGCAGCTATTGACTCAACGATCTCTACTATCTTGTATGCTACTGGTCCTAGAAGGAATATTACGAATACGATCCATATACCTATTGTCGACCATACCCTAGTAGCTAGAGCGTGGTTTCCGGGGAATGGCCAGTCACCAGCAGCGTATACTAAAGCTTCTATTCCGCCAGATATGTATCCTCCTACCCAGAATGATACTATGAATACTAACGCGAACATTAACCAACCGTAAATGTGGTGGATTCTGTGGAACTCTTCGAATATGGATTCCCCAGTTGCCATTGAGTATCTAGCGATCTCTAGGTTGATCCAGTACTGTAGGAAAGCGAAGAAGAACAACCATCCTAAGAAGTAGACGCCGTATTTTGCTACGACGTAAGGCCACCAGATTAGCTCGCCGCTTCCCTGTGATAGCCCGGCCCATACTAGACCGGGACCGAACATTGCGGCGTAGCCTGGGAATTTAGGCAGGTCTTTTACTTCCCAAGGTTCTTCTAATCTACCGAGAATTATGTCTGCTCCGGTCTTGCTCATATATATTCACTCCCAAATTTTTTTAGGTTTTTTAGAAAAAATCGGTGTGCAATATAGTTTCAAAAATAAATACTTTTTAAATTTTTCCTCATAAATTTTTTTAGACTATTTAGATAACTTTCCATGAATAAAAAGAAAAGTGTGTTAAAATTTGAAATAATATGCTTTAAAATAATTTTATTAAAGTAATTATGTTTTTGGTTATTTTTAAATAGAGTCTTTTTATTGTGATTTATGTGTCTTTACTTCGTAAGCTACTAGAGACATTATTACTATCCCTATTAAGATTCCGAAAAATGTTATTGCTCCTAAATGTGGGAAGATTTCGTTGCTTTCTACTAGCTTGTACTTTATGGTTGTTGATGAATTAGATATATCTAGCTCGAGAATGATTCCTAATCCTTCATCTATCAATAATCTCTCAGAGTAACTATTGCTGCTTTTCTCTAATGCTAGTGCCCTTATTGGAGTTGATGCAACCCAATAATAAGTTAGGTATCGCTTATCATATTTCTTGCTTAATTCATCGTAAGCAGCAGCTGAAGTATTATATACATTTAATTCACCTAGCTTTATTGATAGTTCATGGTAGGGGCATGTAATTGATTCTTCATGTTTAAGCGTACCATTATTATAGACTCTATAGCTGACAGTGAACTGTTTTTCTTCGATAACTACGTTAGTGATCTCTATTTTTATTGAGTATTGTATTTTTCTATTTCCAGTGTTCATAGTTTTGATGTACTTGTAGTAATTGCCCGCTTTTAAGCTCGGAAAGTTCTGCTCTAGTGATTCTGCCTGCCTAACGTACTCTACGCTATGGACTGCTGGCAAGTTTATTAGAGGTATTAGGATTAATAGAGCTATAATCACAATTTTCTTATTCCTCATAAGCGCTTACCTCTTTTTACCAAACGCTAATTTCCAAGCTTCCGCAAAAGCTCTGAACAACTTATAGTTCTCTTTCCTATAGTAAATCATCTCTATTAGAGCTAGCACCAGATATATAACGGTAACCTCGATTCTAATCTCAGGGAAAATGAATTGTAATAACCATAGCACAAAGAGTAGTACAGCATCAACTAAGGTGAATCTAAGTTTCATTAAAGCCACGACTCCGAAGAGAGATTGAGCACCAGTAAGCAGGATTTCTTCTCTCTGTAACGGGGTGAGTGGAATAAACGCTAAGTGACCAACGCTCAAACTATAGACCAGCGGGATAGTACCAATAAGCAATGACCATTGATTGACTTTTGATGAAACTAGATTTCCTATACCCATAGGTGCTAGTTTTTCACTTGTAGCGTAATAGAAAGCGCTTGTGCTCTCGGGGAACTCGGATAATACGGGGGCTAACCACTGTGCTAAGAAGAACGCGCTTATGCCAGAAAGAATAGCTACTTCAACTATGCTATCTATGAATGGTTCTGCAGCCGTTAAGATAACTAAACCACCCGTAATAAAGAGGAGTGTTATAGCAACTTTCAACTTAGAGGTGCCAAATGATAAAAGATATCTTGCTGGTCCATGAACACTTTCTACATCGAGTTCTTCAGCAGGCATCTTGAGACAGAAGACTAGGTAAAATATGTATGTTGACACTAGAACGAATACGTCAATGATATCTAGGGTACCCTTTGCAACAATTACGAACGAATAAATAGTACACCATACCAAGAATGTAATCTCAACGCTCTGACTAACATCGAGGCGAATCTCCTTTATAGGCTCTCTATCCTTCTTAAATTTAGAGATTCCATAAGCTATGAAAGCTATCATCGGCCATCCTAGCCCCATAAGAAGCCTATTAGCTCCGGTCATTGATGCAGCAGCCAAATGGATTCTCTGCTCTAATGCTAATACAGCTTCGAAAGCATATTCGGGAGCTACCTGAAGAAGAGCTAAAACAGCTAATGCAAATGCTTGAGAAACTATGAATTGTCCTGATTCAGCAGCCCAAGCTATAAGCAAGGCTGCACCAACTACAGCTATACCTGATATTATCGCTATTGTGTATGGTGAGAAATTATGAGTTCCTATCGCCCATATGGTGAACCAGGGTACTAAAAGAATATATGTAATAAGGATCAATAGCTTAAGTCTTCCAGGATTATGTACTTCAACATTCAATTCCTGACCCATATTAACCAACCCATTTTTATCTAGAAATACGTTGTTATATTTGCATATGCGAAAGAGTATTTTATAAAAAAGCTCATGTTCTTTTTTTAGTTTATTGTTTATTTTTTACATATACTATTTTGATGAAAAATAAAATGATATCGTGATAAGCGCTAGAAATTCTTTCATTCTCGCTAAAAGAGATCTTCTAGTGAAACCTAAATAAAATATATAATTTCAATTTATACTGAAAATAAAATGCTTAATCACTAATTCTATTAAAAAAAGTTTAGCAAGATGTTATGGAATGCCTAAAAATTTAAGAAGTGATAAGGTAAAGAAGGGTTTAGAGAGATTACCGCACCGTGCTTTATTTAAAGCAACTGGATTAACGGACGAGGATCTAGAGAAACCGTTAATAGCTGTAGCAAATTCTTGGAACGAGATAGTTCCTGGACACATACACTTAGATAAGATAGCAGCAGTTGTGAAACAAAAAATCAAAGAAGCGGGAGGAACACCACTAGAATTCAACACAATAGCGATATGCGATGGAATAGCAATGGGACATGAAGGGATGAGAACACCATTACCAAGCAGAGAAATAATTGCAGCATCCGTAGAGCTAATGATAGAGGCTCATCAATTCGATGCTATGGTAGCAATAGCATCCTGTGACAAGATTGAGCCAGGAATGGTTATGGCAGCATTAAGGTTAAACATACCGACAATATTTGTAACTGGAGGATGTATGCTGGCTGGTGAATGGAAAAACCGTAGACTTGGTTATAACCACTTATTCGAAGCCATAGGTAAAGCTAAGAAAGGAGAGATAAGCGAAGAGGACCTAAAGGGCTTAGAGAATTATGGACTTCCAGGCCCGGGTTCTTGCGCTGGATTATACACAGCTAATACTATGGCAATAATGATAGAGGCTCTTGGTTTATCTCTTCCTGGAGCTGGCACAGCTCCAGCTGTTTCGGCAGAGAGGTATCGGATAGCTAGAGAGAGCGGTAGGCAAATACTTTATCTCTTAGAGCATGATATCAAGCCTAGGGACATAGTTACTTATGAGGCTATTGAGAATGCTATTCGAGTAGATATGGCTTTGGGAGGTTCTACTAATTCAGTTCTTCACTTAATGGCTATTGCTCACGAAGCAGGTGTTAAGATAGATCTACATGATTTTGATGAGATAAGCAAGAAAACTCCCGTTTTAGCTAAAATAAATCCAGCTGGTCCATATTTTGTTGAGGATTTGCATAAAGCGGGAGGCGTGCTTGGAATAATGAAAGAACTAGAACCTTATCTTAATCTAGATGTAATAACAGTAACTGGAAAAACGCTAAGAGAATTATTGAAAGATGCAAAGATCTATAATAGGGAGGTAATAAGACCTAGAGATAACCCATATAGCAAGGAGGGAGGAATAGCTATATTATGGGGTTCATTAGCTCCGGAAGGAGCAGTTGTAAAGCAATCAGCGGTTGCTCCTGAAATGATGAAGTTTGAGGGCGAAGCAGTTGTTTTTGATAGGGAGGAAGATGCTGTAAAAGCAATATTAAATGGAGAGATTAGGAAAGGTCAGGTAGTAGTAATAAGATACGAGGGGCCGAAAGGAGGACCAGGAATGAGAGAGATGCTAGCTGCAACGTCAGCTATAACTGGAGCAGGATTAGAGAAAGATGTAGCTCTTATCACAGATGGCAGGTTCTCTGGAGCCACTAGAGGACCAGCTATTGGTCATGTCTCCCCAGAAGCAATGGATGGCGGTCCAATAGCGTTGGTGGAGAATGGGGACATAATCTCTATAGATATTCCTAATAGGAAACTTGATCTCAAGGTTCCTGAAGAGGAATTGATTGAGCGTAAGAAGCGTTGGAAACCGCCTGAACCAAAGGTGAAGAAGGGATATTTAAGGCTTTATGCTTCTATAGCTGAATCTGCTAGTAAGGGCGCTGTGTGGAGAATTCCCTGAGGATGTTTTAGGGAAGAAAAATTTGCATAATATTCATAATAATATTAATATTTATCTTTTTTTGCTTTGGTAAGTTTTTTATGTCTCTTTAGATTTTTCTGGTGAGTTTTTTGCCTAGGTTTATTAAGAATTACGATGAAATAATTAAAGTTTCACGTAACGAGCAGGATAAGAAAGCTAGAGAGATTGCTCTTAACTGTATAGAGGCTGCTCTTAGCGCTGTAGATCCAAGGAACGCTGTCTATAGAACAGTTAAGGTTGAGGGTAAAACTCTCATTATAAAGAACCTCAAGTTTGATTTAGATTCCATAGGAAATATTTATGTTATAGGTGGTGGGAAAGCTAGTGGAGCTATGGCTGAAGCAATAGAGAATATTTTAGGTGACTTAATAAAGGAGGGTGTTGTTAACGTTTTGAAAGGAACAGAGAAGAGATTTAGGGTTAAGAGAATAAAGCTGGTTGGTGCTTCCCATCCAATACCAAGCGAGATCGGTGTATCAGGGGTAAAAGAGATGCTTAAGATAGCTGAGAAAGCTGGTGAGAACGATCTAGTTATTGTACTTATTTCTGGCGGAGGATCAGCTCTAATGCCAATGCCAGCACCACCAATAACCCTCGAAGAGAAAAAGAAAGTTACTCAACTATTATTGAAGAGTGGAGCTACTATAAACGAGATAAATGCTGTTAGGAAACACATTTCTGGATTTAAGGGGGGACAGTTAGCAAGAGCTATTTATCCAGCAACAACAGTAGCTCTAATTATCTCAGACGTGGTTGGTGATCCATTAGACACAATAGCTTCTGGACCAACAGCACCAGATACAACCACTTTTCGTGACGCGCATAGAGTTCTAACGTTTTACAATATTATTAATGATGTACCGAAATCTGTTAGAGAGAGGATTGAGAAAGGATTGAGAGGTGAAATTCCAGAAACTCCTAAGCCTGGAGACAAGATATTTGAGAGGGTGCATAACATAATCATCGCTAATAATAAAACTGCATGTAGAGCCGCAGAAGAGAAAGCTAGGGAGTACGGAGCAAACACAATGATTCTATCAACATTCATTGAAGGTGAAGCAAGACATGTTGGAACGGTTCTAGCTGGAATAGCGAGAGAGATACATAAATTTAATGAACCAATTAGAAGACCAGCTGTGATAATTATGGGTGGAGAAACAACTGTGACAGTTACTGGTAGCGGTAAAGGTGGTAGAAATCAAGAATTAGTTTTGTCTTCAGCGATACGGATTAGGGGTCTGAAGGGAACCGCTATTGTTTCCATTGGTACTGACGGTATAGATGGAGTAACTGACGCAGCGGGGGGAATAGTAGATAGTACAACTATTGAT
>JALWRR010000053.1:0-1767 GCA_026993975.1 Promethearchaeati archaeon
TATTGGGGGCTCGGCTTTTGTCTTGTGGCTGGTTTTGGCTAGCATACATATGTATTACTAGCCGAGCCCCCCTAAAAACCTATCCATAGACCAAGTCAATAAAAGACAGAAATAGTGCGGGCATTCTGAAGAAATAAAAAATATAAATAAAGTAGATTTAAGTGGAGAAACAATAAATCAACTAATGGGAAAAGAAAGCATAATTTGGCAGGAGTTCTATAAATCAATCAACAAAATAATAACAACATTCGATTTCACTGGAAGGAAATTTAGGCCACCAAAAGATGAATTAAACGCCTTGATAAGCTTTGGAAATTCACTCCTTTACGGAACAATACTCACAGAAATATATAATACATACCTAGACCCAACAATATCTTATCTGCATGAACCATTAGAAAGAAGGTTCTCACTAACCCTAGATCTAGCTGAAATATTCAAACCAATAATAGTAGCAAAAACAATATTCAAGCTAGTTAACAAGAAAATCATAACAAAAAATGACTTCAGAAAGGAAGTTGGATATTACCTTAATACTGAAGGAAAAAAGAAATTCATAAAAGAATACGAAGAATTACTATCAAAAACAGTTAAACACCCTACATTAAAGAGAAATGTAACCATAAGATACCTAATAAGATTAGAAGCATACAAATTACTAAAACACATACTAGGAGATAAAGAATATAAAAGCCTACGAGCGTGGTGGTGAATGTATGTAATAATAGTATACGATGTAGCAGAGAAAAGAGTAACAAAAGTCAATAAATTCCTGAAAGCATATCTAACTTGGAGACAAAACTCAGTTTTCGAAGGTGAAATCTCAAAATCGCAGCTAGAAGAAGTAAAAATAGGTCTAAAAGAAATAATAAACGAGGAAGAAGACTCAATACTCATCTATATTCTGCCAAACAACAAGATACTACAAGTACAAAAAATAGGGACAGATAAATCAGAAATATCATTCATAATCTAAAAATAACCATTTACCATCTTTAAATACTAAACCCAGAATTAAAGATAGTAAAAAACTAAGATTAAAATTTTATATCTAGTTAGAATAAATTAACTAGATGGCTAGGGTTTAAGATAAACTTAGTAGTGTAGAAACGTCAATGAGTGCTGTGGAAAATTCAGCCTAAAGAGGTCAGGTTTAAGATAAACTTAGTAGTGTAGAAACGAGCTAAGAGGGGAACAGGTTGGTTCGCGGATGCCGCTAGTTTAAGATAAACTTAGTAGTGTAGAAACTTGCTAACAGACATAAAGAAAAGATTATCTAGAGGAAAGTTTAAGATAAACTTAGTAGTGTAGAAACCTTATCATGGTCTCAGCGTTACATCTCTATATGATATCGGTTTAAGATAAACTTAGTAGTGTAGAAACATAATAAGAGGAGAAGAAAACATCATTAAATATCTCAGGTTTAAGATAAACTTAGTAGTGTAGAAACGATTTCTAATTATATCTGATTTTCCTGGACATCCAACTAGTTTAAGATAAACTTAGTAGTGTAGAAACAAGATCCAATGACGTATGAAGAATTAGCAAAATTCTGGGTTTAAGATAAACTTAGTAGTGTAGAAACGGATTTCACCTGAGTTCTAAGTATTCTAACATAATCACGTTTAAGATAAACTTAGTAGTGTAGAAACATAGTTTTTTGGTTTGGGAAGATAAAATTGAAGATTCTTGTTTAAGATAAACTTAGTAGTGTAGAAACTTGATTTGAATTGCTATATTCTGTCTCACATCTACTTTGTTTAAGAT
>JALWRR010000053.1:1777-25381 GCA_026993975.1 Promethearchaeati archaeon
GTAGTGTAGAAACACGCATAACTATTAATTATGTTTTGATTATAGTTAGATAAACTAGCAAATATAATGTAACTAGGAAGTATAGATTCATGAGCATGTTTAGGGTGATTGTCGAAATGAGAAAAGTTAGTCCGAAGGAGGCCTTAACTGTCTTCTTAGATGAATTAGGTACAGAGAAAATAATATTATTAATTCCTGTGCCGTATCTTCATCCTTCAATTTTTTCCTCAATTCTTCTTCCTTGGTCGATATATCAGGGGGAATATCTCTTAAATAAAAAAAGTAAAAAAAGTGGAAGTACTTTTACCTGCTATCTAGTAGAGCCTAATGATACTAAAATAAACGTTAATGATGGGAAATTGTATAAGTATTTGAACGGAAAGCTGAAGGATAGTGAGTTAGAGAAAATTTTGAATGATGTTTTTAGAGATCTGGAGAGGAAGTTTAATAGGGCAATAAACAATAGGAAAAAGTATAAACCTTTAGATCCAGAAAATCCTGCAGAAAGGGCATTGTTAGAGATGTCAAATGTTGTAATGGAAGAATATGCATATTTCTTTGATTTCTATGCTGATTTGTTTAAAAAGTTTAAAGATTGGAAAGAATTGACATCTGGAAATTTCCTGAGATGGCTTGAAGGTGATAATAAGTTAAAACAAAAAATGGAGAGATCTTGGATTGCAAAGATTTTTTATGGAGTGGTTAGAGATTACATATACAAAGAAAACAATTTTGAAGAACTTGTTCTGACAAATTATATTGGGAGTACTTTAATATACATTCATGATATTGTTAAAGAGTGTTTACCAGAATGGAATAGAGGAAACGTGAAGAAGTTTTTACAATCTCTGAATCTTATAGAATTAGTTGGTGTCTTCAAAAAAACATGGAAATGGGCTTGGAATAGATATAAGAGAGAAGGTGATTGGAGAGCGATAGGAGCTGCCAAATTGTACATTGGTTTAGTAATAAATAAAGAAAATATGAAGAAAACAGAGGTTGACAGAGATCTAAAAGGCCCTCTACCACCTGTTAAGCTTTATAGACTTGTGACTGAGTTGTTTGCGGATGTTTTTATCAATGGGTATGAGAGAAGCCGAGCAGTTAATAATACTTTAGAGCTAGCTAGGTTTGTTAGGGAGATGAATGAACTTGACATCAGAGAGAAGAGGTGGGTTCTGAAACATTACATGGTTGAACTTGAAACTGTGCTTGGATGGGGTGGGGTAAGTAAAGGTTGGGGAGATTGGGGAGAGTGATAGCTAAGTATTAGTTTTGATGAAGAAATATATGAGATGAAATAGCAAATATAATGCTATGAGGTAGGGAAAAGTATGTCAAGTGAAATGGTGAAAGAGATACGTTCAATACAAGTTCCTGATTTTTATTTAGTTGGTACGGGAGAAATACCAGACCATCCATTTTTCTCACTCTATTATTTATGAAAAAGGGCAGTAGAACATCTCAAGACCCTTTTCAAATTGAGAAATGATTATAAAGAAGTTTACAAATATTATGTAGTATTCCTAATGGGGGTCCGGGGAAGTTGGACAAATCTGGACAAACTAGGACAAATTTACCCAACTTCCCCCTGAGCCACATTGCCTTCGTTCCCCTCTGGGTTCATCGGGGACACGTCATCAAGCTCGGCTCCTTTCGGGAGACCCCGAGACTCCCCACATCCTTAGCCATCTAAAAACATATTAGCGAAAAAGTATTTAAGAGCTCAAAGCTTAAGAAGATGAGTCCAAGTTTGGGTAAATTTGTCCAAGATTTCGCTCTTAGTTTGCGACGGCGATACTCTCCTTACCATGGTAAACATCAAGCCAAGATCTAAATCTTAAGCTATTGATGAAAAATACGGTTATTCTTTTTTTATCTGTTTGTTACAATAGGATCTTACTGATGTTAGATAAACTGAATTTCATGATAAAAGATATATTTCGACAACAAAATGTCAATTCTTAGAGGGATTAAGTAACTAAGAAATCAAGGACAAATTATTCTTCCTCTATAAGTCTTCTGGCCAGTTTCGCTCCTTCTTTAGTGATCCCATATGTTACTCCTCCATTTGCCCTTCTACCTGCATGTCTCCAAATTAGACCCTTTTTCTCAAGTTTTCTTAATGTTTTCTTTAAATTTATAAGCATTGATACGTTTTTAGGTATCTTCTTCATTATGTATGCGATGCTTACATTAGCGTGTGTAGATCCTTTGCAAGCCTTATATATAGCTTTCAACACAATTTTCTCATAAGAATAAAGTTCATTCACTATTATCACCCTTTAGAGCCATAATTATGGAATTTTTATTTAAATTTCTTATATATTTATTAATTGAATAGGTTTAAATAAGGAAAAAATTTATATTTATAACTATATCATATAACACTAATTATGAATTAATTTTTATCCATATTTATGGAGAGGATGCTAATGGGTAAGAGAAGCTTTATTGAAGTTCTTGATGCGTTATTGGATGGATTGGATACATTACATGATGAGCCTTTTACTATTCCCGAGTTAATTAGTGCTAGTGGTTTGAAGGGGGAGACTGCTAGGAAGTTGCTTGATATCATAGAGAAGATACAGAGAAGGGGCTTCCTTTTGAGAGTCAAGAATAATCCTAGGATATATATGTGGATACCGAACAGGAGTATAGAGGAATTGTTAGCTATGAAATTTTTCCAAATACTCATGATAAAAGAGAGTTTGACTCTAGAGGAACTCGAGGAGAAATATGGTTTAAGTCCCGAGAACGCTGAAAAAATAATGAGATTGTTAGTGGATAGGAAATTAGCGAGATGGGCAGGTCAAGATATTGTAGCTCTTTATCCACTTGATTATTATCTTAATTTGGCTTCAAAAGAGAGTGATGAATTCTATTACCAGATAAAGAAAGAAAAGTTAATGAGAAAAGCCTAAAACAATTAATTATAATCTAATGTGCATTCTGTGCTTCATTTTTCTTATCCTGGTTCCTATTTAAACAACCTATGTAACTAGGCTACTTCTTGCTTAAGATATACTAAGTAGTGTAGAAATCTATTTTTCCTATTAATAATCAATATGGAGAACTATCTTATTAGTTTTTCAGATTTGGTCAGAAAGATAGTAAAGGAATATTTATTTAGTTTTTTTGATTTTGGATAGAGATACGGGGTCTTGAGCTCCTTTCTTAATGTAATTTTCTATTACCTCTAGACTTAATTTTTCTCCAAGTTTAATGGTTTTACGTTTTCTATGAAGCTTCTTAATAATGATCACGTTACCTCTAAGCATGACTTCTAACACGTCTCCTTCCTTAATCTTTAATGCATGTCTAATCTCCTCTGGAATAGTTATCTGGAATTTCCTAGTTACTTTTACCCGCGGCACCACGCATCCCTCTTCCAGAAAAATTACCTGTTTTTCCCTATTATTCAGCTTAATGTCTCTTCATAGTTTTTTAGGTATATTACTTCTGGTAGGTCTCTAAAATGTTGATCTCCTGTTAATATTTTTGCTTTCAGCTCTCTTGCGATAGCTAGTATTAGTGCGTCCGCTATTCCTGGCTTCTTTTTAATCCCTAGATTTTTTGCGTGCTTTCGTAGTTCTAGCAAGCATTCTGCTGCTTTTATTGCTAATTCGTGATCAAATTCAATTATGGTGGATTTTGCTACTATGAATTTTAGTCTTAGCTCTATGTCAGCTCTCGAAATACCCTCGCGAATATATTTGCTAGCTATTTCTAGCAAAACGATGTTAGGTGTAACTATTTTACCGTGTCTAAGTAGTTCCTCAAGTTTTAACCCATGTTTTGTTCCTCTAAAGTACTCTATCCAAATCCATGAATCTGCTATAATCATTCCTCATCACTGAATAATCTATCTCTCTCCTTGAATTCAGAAATCTTTTCTCTATCAACACCAAAAAGACTGTCTGGAATACCTAGTATCGATTTTAGAGCGTCATTAATAACTTCGTCATAACTCTTCTTCCTTAATAATTTCTTAGCCCTATCTAATAATTCCTTTGTCTCGGATTTCACCATTATTGTTGTTGTTTTGATCACATGAATCACCATTCTCTATATACCTATAATTATATATGACTATAGATAAATATGAAATATAAATCATAACTTCCGATTAATGTATATTTTACTTAATTTATAGGTGGAAACTATTCTTCCCCATTGTGCTGTGGAGTAATAATATAAATTTATGCTCCTTAATTTTAATCAGAAAATATAATTAAGATTTTACAAGCTTCTTGATGAGCTCTAGGATCTCTCCTATTTCTCTAGCAGGGTGGATCACATCACTTCTCCTATCATCTATTCTTTTCCCGGCTAGTTTCTCTGACCATCCACCGAAACCGACTACGCCAATTATTGGTTTTCCATGCATCCATGAGTAAGCTATCTCGCTTAATGTTCCTGCTTTACCTCCTATTGCTATTACTACATCTGATGCTAGAGGAACAATTATGTTTCTTCCCCATCCCATGCTTGTTGGTATAGCTATTTCTATGTACCTGTTTGCCTCATCTTTACTAGCGCTAGGTAGGATACCTATAGTTAATCCACCAGCTCTCCTCGCTCCTCTTGACACCGCTTCCATGACACCTCCTCTCCCCCCATTAATAACTATGTATCCTTCTCTCGCTAGAGCTTCACCTAATTTCTCAGCGAAAATTAATTCTTCCTCGTTCTCTACCTCGGAATCACCTATAACTCCAATAATGATTCTCCTCATAGGTATCTCCTCGGAATGGTTAAGTTTTTTACTTATCTTGTTATTTTTTAATGGTTAAGTTTTTCCCTAGGTCTCATAAATGTCTCCGTATTACGCTAAGCTAGAGGTATTGCATAAGGATATAGAGTTTGTTTATGACTTATTAAGGAAAGATTTCGGCAATGTATTTTACTCATTAATTAATGAAAACAATACCAAGATCGCTGTCATTGTTGGAACTAAGTGGTTTTTTAAAACGAATTCTGATGCGTCAGTAACTATACTCATTAAGGAGAAGGAAGAGAAACTCGTTCTTGAATTAATTAGTTATGGGGGTCGTGAAGGCGTATTTGGTTTAAGCCTAGGTGTTCACGAGGACTTTGCGAGAAAAATAATTAAGAGCTTGAAGAAAAATAAGATCAAATACAATATCATCGCTAAGATTAATTACTCTAATCCATCCAGAATCAGTTCACTTTCTTAAACTTTGATTTCTTCTCCTGAACCTGCTTCCATAAATCATCAAAATTCTCTGCAACCCTCTTGATAGCTAGTTCTAGATCCCTAGTTCGTGTTAAGAAGGGAACTTTATCACTCACACTCTTTATTCTTCTTAGATTAGGACCCATAATGAAACCAGCTAGGACATCAACATCCCTTAATTGCTCAACAACCGCTTTAAATTTTCTTGGATCCCCGTGATGCTCCTCATGATCCTCAAGAATCTCTCTAGCTTTATTCTCTCGATACTCAATCAATTTATATGAACCATCCTCATAGAACTCGTAGATAGCGAATTTATCTGAGTCACCATAATGCTCATTAGTCAACTCATTATTGTTATTAAGACCGAAAGCCACTCTCAGTACACGCATAACGAGTCCCTCAAGAAACTCTTATTTCTCAATTAAATTGATAATATTATTAAAAAATTTACTATTTATGTAAACACTACTCCATCGCTCTTCGTTAAGACCCCCTTATACAGGAAATCTACCTGCCGATAAGTCAGATACTTATCAAACTCTGTTATGGAAGCAATAGCGTCAATTGGAACAATTATTTTATAGCCTCTTAAAGCGGCGGATCCCGCTGTATGCAACACGCATATGTTTGATACTGTTCCAGTTATTACCAGGTTTCTCACATTATTAACCCTGAGGATATAATCGAGGGGTGTTCCAAAGAAAGCGTCGTACCTGATTTTCCTTATGATTACATCGTTCTCTTCTGGTTTTAATTCGTTGATTATCTGCCATCCCCAAGTTCCTTCCACGGTGTGTTCTCCCCAGATATTGAACTCTGGGTCATTCTTTAGATGCGTATCCATCGTGTATATCACGAGAACATTGTTTTCCCTAGCTCTATTCAATATTTTCTTGATAGGCTCGATTATTTTTCTTGATTCTGGAACAAATAATTTACCGTCTGGATGAGCGAAATCATTCTGCATATCAACTATCACTAAAGCGGATTCACTAGATTTTAACTCGATCCTATCAACAACATGGAACTCAGGAACCTCCACACTAACCATAGAAATCACCTGCAGTTACTCTTAATTAATATACTATAAAGAAATAGAAATAAAAAGAATGTAGTAAATATGTCGAAAAATGAGTATTCTATCTCCTAAACTTAAGATAATAAACTAAGACCCCAACTAAAGCAATCACTGCAATTATGACTCCATACAAGATATTATTATTTAATTTCGGTAAGCTATCCTGAGAATCAATAATACCGTCACCATCAGTATCAGCGCTTAACGGATTCAAACCCTGATTAACCTCCTCCCCATCAGCGAGACCATCACCATCAGTATCGGCTTTAAGCGGATTAGTATGATACGTCTCGACCTCTTCATAATCAGTTAAACCATCGCCATCAGTATCATTGTTCTGGGGATCAGTAGCATGCTGATACTCCTCCAGGTTAGTTAAACCGTCCTCATCAGCATCCAACTCGGCATCATCCTTAGTGGCATTAAGCCCATGCTGAACCTCCCAGCCATCAGGCATACCGTCACCATCAGTATCATTGTTTCGAGGATCGGTGCCATTCTGATACTCCTCTAAGTTAGTTAAGCCGTCGTTATCTAGGTCGTCAGAAGCATCATTGCTAAGTGGGTCAAGACCGTGTTGAACCTCCCAGCCATCAGGCATACCATCGCCATCAGTGTCATTATTCTGGGGATCAGTGCGATGCTGATACTCTTGCAGGTTAGTTAAACCGTCTTCATCTGGATCCAACCCAGCATCATCTTTAGTGGCGTTAAGCCCATGCTGAACCTCCCAGCCATCAGGCATACCGTCACCATCAGTATCATTGTTCTGGGGATTGGTTCCGTAGTGGTATTCTTCTTGGTTAGTTAGACCGTCTTCATCTGGGTCTTTTGTGGCGTCGTTTGGATCTTTGGGGTTTAGATCATTATTCTGCTCCCAACCATCTAATAGACCATCTTTATCTGTATCGTTGCTTAGTGGGTCTGTTCCATACTTATATATCTCTTCTCCATCTGTTAACCCATCTTTATCGGTATCGTTTGTATTTGGATTAGTGCCGTAGAGCATTACTTCTGTTAAGTCGTTTACGCTGTCTTTATCTTGATCCTGCATTAATGGGTAGTAATCTATTGCGTTTGGACCTACCTGCACTGGTTCGTCTCCTATTCCATCACCATCGAAATCTGGGGCATCATAATTAAAGTACCAGTTACCTAGATTTGTGTAATTCCAGTTGTTTCCTGTATCTTCGTCCAGAGCTTGTGTTCCATTATTATTGTTGAATAGGAATAGGTTAAAGAATATTAGGTTTCCTGTCCCATTATGTATGTATAATCCATATAGCTTTGATTCATAGAACTCGTTCCCAACTATCCTGTTATAACTACTGTTTCTACCTAGCAATAATCCATATGAGGTATTTGATGTGAACTTATTATAGTAGAACCAGCTATATGTGACGTTATATAGTGCTAGTGCTGTTTGATTAGCGAGGAACTCATTATTATACGCTTTAATATACGTGACATTCTCCATGTAGTTGCTCTTATTCGAGTAGAATTCATTATCCTCAAGCGTTATGTTTCTCGAGTTCGATTGTATGCCAATAGCTTTGTTGCTTAACACGTAGTTATTCTCTATTTGGGATCTATACACGTTCTTGATAATTAAACCAGTGCCTGTCGGAGTAACAATCTTGTTGCTGATCACGCTTAAGTTAACAGAATTCTCAACATCTAGAGCGTACTCATATGCGTTAATCTCGTTCTCGATTAGAGAGATATTCTTTGAGTTAATAGCGTAAAGAAAGTCCTTCGCTTGATACATTCCAGTCCTAATAGATATGTTTTCTGAATCCCATATATCGAATAACAGGTATTCCACATTAATTTTCTCATCTATGAATGTCAAGTTCCTTGAGTCATCTATAAGGAGTCCATAGTAAGCATCTAGAACAGTATTATTTATTAGCGAGATGTTGCGTAAATGACTAAATGAACCGTACCTAGTCACACTACTTGTTATTGAATTATTCCTTATAGTTATGTTTTCTGCATTTTGGTAATCGAAGACCACTATTTTAGCCGAGATACGATTACTATCTATCGTTATATTACCATTATCACTACCACGTACGTATACTGCATCACCATTACTCGATATTATATCTGAACCCTTAACTAATAAATTGCTCACACCACCATAAATATTAAGCGCATGCGTGCGTGATTGCAATGTTGTATTAACTATCTTGATACTATCTGAGGAGTAAGCGTAAAAACCAAATCCTCCTGACTCAAAATAGTTAATTATCTCGCTGTTGTAGAAGAAGACGCCTTTTGATCCCAATAAGAAAACTACGTAGTTTGCTGTACTTATATTAAGGAAACTGTTATTGATAGTGACATTTTCAGCGTGTTCTATCCTTATAGCATTAATAAATTTTGTTGCCTCTATAGTAAGATTGTTTATCACAATACCATTGCTTGATAAAACTCTTAAACCCATATAAGATGTAGGCAAATCAGAGTAAATCTTCGTGTTGTTTATAGTTATGTTTCTAGTACCTGAAATCCATATTCCTACATATGGATTAATTATTACTGTATTGTTGATCACGACAGAATCAGAGTTAATCCATACACCCGTTTGATATTCTGCTCCTTCATAACCCACGTTTATTAGAGTTGTATTGTCTACTTCACACGTTCCCCCGTTATATATGCTAAATACCCATCTCACCGAGTCATTATATCCTTTTATCGTTACATTCTTTAAGTATAGAGAACCCCTTTCTGTAACATTGAGAACAGATTTATTGCTTTTGAACCAAATTACGCTATCAATTACTTTGAGCGAACTATTAACAATTATATTTCCATCGATAGTTAAGTTCTCATTAATAACCGTTGTTGGACTATTTATTACCCAATCTCCGCTTGCTGGTGGGGAACTACCAGTTATTGACGCTAAAACCGAATTACTTACAGTAAAACTAGCGGCTAGAAGTAATGAGAGCAGTAAATAAAAGCTAATGACGTATGATTTCTTCTTTTTCACTTTATTTCCCTATTATTAACTATTTTTTACTAGATCAGAATGAATAATCCTGATCTAGTATCTTTTTTTCAACTATTTATTAATATTTGTTTCAATTTATTAATAGATAAGGATTTAAAATAGGTAGAAATTTGATATTTAAGCTCTAATTATCTTTAATTGCTTTTAAATAATTAGAATGAGCTACAGTAATTATGTTTACAAAAAAGATTAGAAAATGGATTATATAGAAAGGCATTAATTTGCTTGTTACTGGGATTCAGCTAGTCTCTTTCTGATAACTCTTATCATCCTTGGAATATCAATGTTTAGGGGGCATCTCTCCCTGCATCTCCCATCTAGTAAGCAGGTATATATGGCTGGCGCTGCTTGAAGCGAACCATTAATAACATATGTCCATATCGCCCCTATACCTGACATGTATGTTGGTCCTCCGAATTTACCCGCTATTATCTTGAATACTGTGCATGAGTACATGCATGCTCCGCATCTCAAGCAGTATGATGCTTCTCTTAGCTCTGGATCGTTCATCATTTTCTTTCTTCCATTATCTAGGAGGACTAGATGTATTTTTCTGGGTTTTGAGTATGCTTTTTCTCCATTATTATCCTGGATGTATCTTGCTCCTCCTATTATCTCGTAGTAGCCAGCCAGCTTATAACTCGCGTATCTCGATATGACAATCGCTGTTTTTATTGCTTTCTCTAGGTCTGGAACGATTTTTTCGATTCCAGCTAGGATTATTAATTCGTCGGGAATATTCGCTACGAATCTAATGTTTCCCTCGTTATGAATAAGTATTGCTGCACCCTCCTCAGCTGCTATCACGTTAGCTCCTATTATGCCGAAATGAGCGTTATAATACTTATCTCTTAGGAACTCGCTTGCAGCTCTAACTAGAGCTGGTACGTCCTGTGGATCAAATTTCCTCTTGAATGTTTTCTCGAATATCTCCGCTACTTTCTCTCTTGGTACGTGGAGAGAAGGTGTTACTACGTGCATTGGTCTGTCATGCAGTAACTGTATTATGAATTCACCTAGATCTGTTTCCCATACCTCGTTACCCTTCTCAATTAGGTACTCTCTAAGCCTTATCTCTTCCGAAGTAATGCTTTTCCCTTTAACAACTATTTTTCCAGTTCCAATGATTTTCCCGATTATTTCACGCGCTTCTTCGGCATTCTTTGCGTAGTACACATCTGCTCCATGTCTCTTGAAACTCTCCATGGTCTTGTTTATTAGCTCGTCAATGTTTTCTACAGCTTCTTCCTTGATTTTCCTAACCTCTTTAGCTAACTCGGGTGTCTCTGGGTACTCAACTAATAGCTTTTTCATCTTGTGTTCATATGATTCTGTCGCCCGCGTGGTTCCGGTTCTAAAGCTCTTATCTCTCATTGCTTTTGAGAATTCATCATAATACTTTTTCCATACTTTCTTAGCTTCACTCAGCATGATTTTTCACCTCTCCATTGATTCATAAACCAGGTCTATGATATCCATAACCTTATTCTTCTCCTTCTTTAGAACGCGTCTGAAATTTATTGAGCATATTGGGCACGCTGTTATTATTTTCTCTGCTCCAGTTGCTAGTAACTCATTCACTCTCATTTCCGCGATTTCGCTGGATAGTTCATGGAATATGAATTCTAGTGGGCCCCCACAGCACTCTGAGAAATTCTTTGTGTATTCTGGCTCTCTTAGATCCAAGCCCTCAATGCTTCTTATTATTCTCCTTGGTTCCTCAATTATTCTTCTCTCTGTTGATTTAGAGTAGTTACAGGGATCATGATAAGTAACTGTCTTTAATTCATCACTCTTGAGCTTTATTTTTCCTTCATCTATCGCCTTATTAATGAGATCAATTATATTCAGGATCTCGAAATCGAAATCCTTTATTTCTTTTTTATAAAAGTTCATGAAGACGTCATATGAATGAGGGTCAATCAAAATTATTTTTTTGACTCCTTTACTCTTAAAGAAGTCTCGGAGGTATTCTCCATACTTTATTAACTCCTCGTGGAACCCTAAGTCATACAACAGAGCTCCATTATATGGTTCTTCATCTAGACAAACAGCGTTTACACCGATTCTCTTAAGTATCTCCATCGCTTTCCTCGGGATAATATCGAATTCCTTATTCCTGAATTTTGCGGCTAGTTTTCCTCCTGGGCCCATAAATTTCTTGAATAATTTTATGCTCAGATCTGATGCTGGATTCTTAGTGACTTTACTAAGCATAAACCCTATTTTCTCAACTATCCCCATTGTCGTGTATAGGCATCCAGTGTACATTATTGTTTCACAATTCTCTCGACATATGTCTCCTGAACAGGTATCTGTGCAAGAACTCATCTTAATAGCTAATGGATTCTTATACTTCATTATTTGATCTCTTATGACTCGCAATATCTCGGGGATATAATCACTCATTTCATGCACCTCCCCAAATCTTATTAATTATGTTCTCTAGCTCTTGAACTCTGTTCTGTACAGCGCCAATATCAGATACTTCGCCTTCTATCTCCCTGTATATTGATTCATAGAACTCAACTAATTTATCCTTCCAGAAGACGCCGTTAAGCTTGGGGATACTGCTCGCTAATAGTTTCAGTAATATAGCTAGGTTATCTGGATTAAATCTCTCTCCGCTACTCGCTATTATTCTTAGTTTTAATGGATCTATAGTTGGGATACCCATGCAATTCGCTATATATGTTAACTCTGGATAATAAATATCTATGAATTGAGTAAGTATGCTTAAAGTAATGTATGATTTATTATTCTTTAATATCTCTAATCTACCATTATCGATAAAAACTACTGATACTTCTCTGGGGCCATGGGCTCCGTAAACCACTATCTTCTCTATATCGCCTGTTCTTGAGGGGAAATTAACTATGTGTACTTGAACATTAAAGTCCTTACTTATTGCTTTTGCTTTTAAGAAAGCTATTTGAGATGCTAGGAAGAAATTATTAATTATTCTCTCAATCCCAATTAGAAATACATTTCTCCTAGGTGTCGTGCATAAAACACTTCTACCCCAGAAATCATCAACTATGAATAAGCTCCCTAAATCTGATGCAACAAAATCTGGTGCTACTATACCTACAGTGGAGATATTGGAGTAATCCTTAAAATACTTAACTAAATCCTCTAACTCATTCTTACTTATTTTTAGACTATATTTTAACTTGTTACTTATCGAGACCTTTTTTGTATCTTTATACTCTAGAAAACCAGCTGGGTCCGCGCATGCAAAATTTAACTCATTCTCTATAGCGTGGTCGCAGATACCATGCTCTATTAGCTCGAACGCATTATCTAAAATAATTATGTCATCAGATTTAACTAGATTCCATATAGTATCATTAACCTCATTCTTATTCTTTGGAGTATAAACATGCATCTTGTTTTCTTCAAGCTGCTCTACAGCGCTCTTTAAAGCCTGTTCTATGTCGATGCCTTCCTCTAACTTCTCGAGAGCTCCTTTAAGCTTGCTCATTAATTCAAGCGAACTTCTGCGCTCTTTAATCTTATTTAAGAACGTTATAAATTCATTTAAATTAACCCCGCAGAAAAAATCGTTACTCAATGCGTTAACACCCAGGTCTATTGAGATTATCGAGTTATGTAAGATTATTTTCGAAATATTATAATATAAAGATTTAGTATCCCTTTTATTTATACCTGAAAGATTTATGAATAATTTTAATTCAAGCTGTATTAATCTGAATCAAAAGATGTTTCAGGAAACGCGATCGAATCAAGCATATAGATTTAACTAATAATTTTTGCTGGTTGTTGAGAATGCAGGGCAGCTCTGATTCATTAAAAACTAAAACCATGTCTCCCGAATCTTCATCAGTAATAAGTCTTGTTAAAAGAGCCCCAACTGAAGAGGTTTTAACTGAGGAGAGATTAAGGGAGTATGTTGAGAATGGAGTTAAATTAAGGCATTATATCGGTTACGAGATATCTGGATTCGTTCACCTTGGAACAGGATTACTATGCATGCAGAAAGTGGCTGATTTCCAGCAAGCTGGAATCGAAACAAATATTTTCCTTGCAGATTATCACTCTTGGATAAATAAGAAGCTTGGGGGCGATTTATCTACCATCAGGAAGGTTGCGGTTGGATATTTCAAAGAGGCTTTGAGGTTATCACTCAAGAGTGTTGGGGGGAATCCAGAGAGAGTCAATTTCATACTTGGGTCAAAGCTTTATGAGAAGCTAGGTTCAGAGTACCTAGAGTACCTTATTCGGATATCAATGCGGATGACTCTTGCTAGAGCCAGGAGAAGCATAACTATTTTAGGGCGCAGACAGGGAGAAAGCGTGAGTTTCGCTCAATTACTCTACGTACCTATGCAGGTAGCGGATATCTATGGACTAAGAGTTAATTTACCTCATGGTGGGCTTGATCAAAGGAAAGCTCATGTCATTGCTATTGAGGTTTGGAAGGAGTTTGGTTATAAACCTATTCCCGTTCATCACCACTTACTATTAGGAACCCATATAAGTGATCAGCAGAGAGCTAGAATGATTAAAGCTAAACAAACTGGAGATAGAGAGCTTTTCGAAGAAAGCGTTATTGAAGTTAAGATGTCTAAATCGAAACCAGAAAGCGCTATCTTTATTCATGATTCCCCAGAGGAGATCAGGAGAAAATTGCGTAAAGCTTATTGCCCCCCAAGAGAAATAGAATTTAATCCCATAATGGATATAAATAGGTATGTTGTATGGCCGTACCTCACGAGGATAAATGAGGAGTTCGAGTTAGTTAATTTAAAAACGGGAGAGAGAAGAATCTACAGGGAATTATCTCAGCTTGAGAAGGATTATATGGAGGGCAAGATACATCCACTAGATCTAAAGAATACTGTGGCTGAGTATTTAATTCGGATGCTTGAACCAGCTAGAAAATTCTTTATTGATGGGAAAGGGAAAAAATACTTGGAAGAAATGAGGGAGCTAAAAGTCACTAGATAAAATCCTATTTCTTTAATGATGTTTTTATGTGGATTAATAGTACTAAGCCAGTAATCTCCCCAATCACGCTTAGAACTAGTCTGACAGGGAAGACATGTCCAGTCAAGATACCAGTAATCAAGACTATTATTGGGAGTAGATATATGAGTAGGGCTATCATTGTTATTACGTAAGCTAATTTGTATTTTCCTATTCCAGCTAGATAACCTCCAACGAGGAATATTACTCCAGATAGAAACAGTATCTTCATCACATTTATTTCAAGCGGAGATGGATGAATCAACCCTATCTTTGCTAAAAACGCTGTTATCAACACTACCTCTATTATTGATCCAGCTATACTAGTGATTATAGCTGATACGAGCCCTAGAATCATGCCCATCGGATCAATGAAAAGCGCTAGAAATGAGAAACTTAACCCAAGAATAACAATTAAGTAAAACACACTGATATTCGATATTTCCTGAGCCTTAGTAGTTAATATGTATGCTTTAACCGCTGGTCCAGTTGCAATCATGAAAGAAAATAAATCCATTATGCTAATCCCAGATCCAAAGCTAATCAATGCATTAGCAATCAACTTACTCTTATTGTAATAGTGCAGTAATCCACCTAGAATAACTGGTATACCCGCTAAGAAACCGAGTATGCGGAGAATAGCGATAATTATCGATGCTATAGGGGGAGTTAATATCCCTTCGTTCACAGCAACCCATATTAATCTGCTTACATCAAATATATTCGTATGCAATCCAGCTATGATTAGTAGTATACCCCCAATCAAAGCCATGATCCCTTGTCTCTTTCTACCTGCCTCATCATTCATCTTTACTTACCTCTCTCATAGTTCTAGATAATTAAATATAGCGATTAAAATGTCCAATTTAACATAATTTTTATAACTAATAAATTTATTGACTTTCAATGACGGTTAAGAATAGGTCTTGGTTTCTTTTAAAAGCGTGTTGGGGATACTTAAATGAAGTTAAAGGCATTAATAATAGTTATAGATGGATTTGATAAAGCAACATTCAATAGGTCTAACATGAAGTTTGTTAAATCATTCTTCTATAAGCCAATCAAAAGTGTTGAACCTATAATTACACCAGCTTGCTCAGCATCTATTTTAACGGGTCTAGATCCACTAAGGCATGGCGTATTAGATTTCTATGACAATAATTTCAAGCCAATTAACTCGAAATCAATCCCCTATCTCTACTTCACAGATATTCTTAATTTAAGGGGGTATCGCTTAGGCTTGTGGAAAGTTCCTCTTATTTATCCTAAGAAATATAGAGGCTTCGTTACTTGGGGTGTAGAAGCCCCGAAAATAACTCCATGCAAAAAAATTGAATTTTACTTAAATAGAGCTAATTGCAGGAATGAGGAAATAGAGAGATATAGTTCGGATGAACAATATCTAGCGGTCTATAAGAAGAGAACTGTTAAGGAAATAAACTTATTCAAGAGCTTATCGCGCAACTTTAAGATCGATGTCGGTTTCTTCTGGTTGAGGTACTCTGATATAATCTCCCATGTGTTTTATGGTCGTAGACAAGATTTATTAATTAATTACTACGAATTCCTCGATAAACAGATACGAGATCTCATTGAGACCCTTGAACCTGAAACATGGATAATTTTTGGTGATCATGGTTTCGCTGAAAACAAGTATGTCATTTCTCTCACAAGATTCTTTTTGGAGGAAAAGCTGATTAAGTGGAATTCGAGAGTGCAGAAATTATTGCATTTAATAACGTATGAGCTTGGTCCAGATAGGTTAGTTAGATTCGGGTTCCTTAAATCAAGCGGAGGCATGAGCTTCCTCAGAGTGAATAAGCTTATATCTAGGCTTTATCGCTTTGATAACTTATTTTTTATTGGTTCGGAGGAGAATTTATTACGATTTAAAACGAGAAATAAGTCTATCGAAACTGCGATTCTTAGGAAGCTAAGTAAATTAGTTAAGTTGATAAGAGTAAATGAGACTTATTTAGTTCTACCTAGAAAGCACGTATCTCTAACTCGTTTGGTTCTCAAATACCCTATTAATAAGATAAAGTATGTGTTTAGAAGCGGTATACATTGGCTAGACACGATTGTAGCTTCAAATGATGAAAGCGCATTAAAAATAAATAAGATAACTGATATTGGCAAGTTTATATTAGGTAAATTAAAAAGAAAAATCCATAGGTCCAGGTGAACTCTGAGCAGATTTACCTTTACCTAGCTTCTTTCTTACAAGTAAATAGATCACATAACCAAGGGCAACTATTACTGCTGAAACACCAATGATCGTTAGGTAACCCATGAGATAAATCTGAACCTCCATTTCATGCCACAGATATATGTCTTGAGACGCCTTAGAGAACTCGTAGCTAGCAATAATCTTGTAGTGCCCTAGATCAATCCTCTTATCTCTAGTCACTATGGCTTGTGGAAGAATAAATATCGCTGAACCATTTTCATCCGAGTATGCTTGAGATACCAGGGTTCCATTGCTATTCAGTATCTCTATTTTAGCGTTCTTAATCGATTGGAAATCTCTCACTACATGAACTTTAAGAGACCAAAGTACTTGAATCTCCGCGTAATCATCAGCTACAGGAGGCATTTCAAGCAAGCAATCTTTCACGAATAGTCTTGATTCCCCATCAGCATACGCTACTAGTACATGAGTATCAGTTACGTTAACGAGTGATTTACTGATAGCCATGATTCTCCAGTCATATAATGTGCTACCAATCATTGTTAAGCTCCATCCTAAGTGATTATCACTGTACTTCCATTCATCGTAATCTCCGCTAGGAAGTTTAATTGAAGCATTAGAATTGAATACAACTTTAGTTAAACCGATTTTCACGCTGCTTAGGAATAATCGATTTGACTGGAATGGTACTATTATTCTTAATTCAGAGTGAGTTGAAATTATGCTTGAGCCCAACCCAAGAAGCATATATAGTATGTATGAATTAGTAATACTGCATTCTGACGCATAATCAATGATTATGAATGTTAACTTAGAGTTAATTATTGAAGCTGTTGACGCTACCATAGTGATGTTAATTGAGGTTACTCTAGTGGATATAAACGTGATATCGAATCTAAATGCGTTGTGTCCAGTTATGCTTGCTTCCCTATAGTAACCCTCAGAGATATTTAATTGGAATATATCCATGAAGTATCTTAGATCTAGACCTATCGTGCTTGAACGAGACACTATTCTGGATTCATCTGTTACCATGATGGAGTTACTCGTCGTGTTCACTATCGCTAGGCTCGCGAATTGCTTCACAGCTATTTTACTTACTCTTGAATCTCGTATTGTAACGTTTGAGAATCCCTGAATCATAAACATGTACTTGGTAATGCTTGTTTCTATGAGTTCAATATTCCAGTTCTCGCCATTTATTTCTCCTGAATAATCCTCTATTGGTTTTAGTGATCTATACTCCCCGTTATCCCGATACATAGTTATTGTGACTCCGATATTCGAGTTCTTAGCTAGGATTTCAGAATGTGTTAATGGAATAATATTGCCAATAACTGAGTTAGAGATAATTACTCCACTGCTACTAGCTTTCAACTCACCTATCTTTGAATCAGATATCGTTATGATTGATAATAAAGCTTTCAGGTTACTTATCTTTGCTCCAGCTAAATAGACTACTCCATTACTCACGCTTACCCTATGCATTATAGATGTATCAACTATAGCTAGTTTCGTTAAGTATGCGTCAATATCTATACCAGATACCTTCACATTTAATAGCTCAAGTGAGAATCCTGCTTTAATGTTCAGATAATCTATCTGTTCCTTCACTTTACTAATGGTTAAGTCATGGTTGAAGATTGAGAGATAGAGGTAATGAATAATCGAGTCCGATACTTTCATTTCTGCGTTATCGAAGATCTCTAGGTATCCGTACATGAATGATTTAGTGATTGTTATCTGCGAGTTCTCAAATGCACCAACTGATATTAGATTAGAGCGAGATAATTCTAGTTTTGCTTTCCCCAGAGTTAAAACATACCAGCCTAATACACTTGTGTTATCGAACCTTACTTCTAGTGAATCATCAGATATGGATCCGAAATCGCTTAGAGCTTTATCGTTGAATATTCCTGTGTATAGGTGCAGATTGCTTTCTCCATTGTCGAGAATTATTGAGATCATGCTTATAGTGCTGCTTAGGTTTACTTTGGAGTGATACAAGCTCAGTAACCCGAATGATGAATCAGAAATCTCGGCATTTGAGCTAATGATAACTGTTATGTTTGCTGATACTACATTGCTCATAGAGATATTAGATTGATAATAACCCATGAAGTTAATTATCTTCGTATTCATGATATCTATCTCTGATTGAATACCCTCAAGGATATATAGGAATGAATCCTTTAAAGTCACTGAACTATTGGTAAACACTAAAACCCAGCTTATTAAGGCTGATTCAACATTCAGACTCCAAGCTGTGCTCCCTAGACCCAAATCACTACTACTCAAGGTATCATAGAACTTATTAACGAACGATAATGGCTTACTGAACTCTTTGTCATAGATCTCTAGCCATAGACTGCATTTAGACCTCTTTATAGTTATTTTTGATGAATCTAATGGAGCCACAATTCCCCCAATAACATCCTCTATGTCTATTGACGAGTTCATGAATCCTACAACCTGATTAATTATCGAGCTAGCTATAGTTATTTTTGATGAACCTAATCCAATAGCAACTCCAATCATCGTCTTGTATAGGTATGCTTCACTAAACTGAGATGCGATTACTTGAGATATACTTGATAACTTTACCCTAGCTGTTGAATTATCTGTGAGTCTTAGGAAACCAATATCGGAGTTAATAACACTGATTCTTGTCTCATAGAACGCGAACAACCAGAATATGCTTGACTTAATCACAGTAACATTGGATGAGTACGCTAGGACATCCCATCCCAACACATAGCTTTCGTCGATAATGAGGCTCCAACCATTACTTATTGACTGTTTCTCTATGTATCCGAATGATAAATCACTTACTGTGTATGATTCATTAATCAGTATTAGTTCTGGCCAAATCGTTGAGTTAAACGCATGAACTCTGCTTAGATCGAATAATCTTATACCGAAGGTATTTGTCACGTTTATTAGAGAGATCTCTGATTGATCCCTAGCATACATTAATGCAAATCTAGTGCTCGTTACGGTGATATTAGAGTTATCCATCGCTATGATACTGAGGATTCTAGAGCTATTGATAGTGATATTCGTTTTACCGAACGCATAGATATAGTAACATAGGACATGACTAATATTGCTCCCAGAAGTAAACAGTCTTGCTTCAACTACATGCGATCTAGTTACCTCAAGGCTTGAGTTTATCGTTTCGATATACTTTACGGATGATTCATTAATGAGACTACTATTATTCTCAATGATAAGGTAGAGCACTTCGGTATCCATCATTCTTAGGGAAGAGTTGAAAGAAGATACATAGACTAGGTAGCTATTAGTTATGTTGATTAATGAATTCTTCATGCGAATACTTGATAAGAGAGATTCATTAATACTTATTGAGCTATCAGAAATATTCAAGTTGATATGGCTTATTGTAGTGTTCTTACCCTCGATAAGAGAGTTGAACCCAGAGATATTCATGTTGCTTAAAATAAAGTTAGTTAGTTGCGTGGTTAGATTCTTTAAGTCTCCTTTTATTCCTCTTAAATCTATTTCTAAGCCGATCACAGAATTATTCGCTTTTACTGACGAATTAGTAATTAACGCAATGTCATTAATTATCGTATTCATTAACTCTAATTTAGATTTATTCAGCGTCACTTGATATAGTTTGGAATCAGTAAGGTTGATGGTAGCGTTAAACGCTTTAATACTGAAACCTACATAAGATCTCTCTAGGTAGATATCGTAACCTATCTCGCTTATCAAGTTCTCCTCAATATAATACCCATTACTCAACTCTAGTTCAAATACCTTGTTTTCTAAGTAGAGTATTAATTGGGAAGTTGAGTTATAGATAGCTATTTTACTCTCATTATTAACAAGAAATACACTACTTAGTGATGATTCATTGAGAATCAGCTCTGACCTATTCATAACAACTTCTGGTCCGTTGATAACACTTAGATTAGCTTTGATAGATGACTCTTCATTGATTATTAAATTACCGTTACCTATAATATGAGAGTTAAGCACTTTCAGAGAACTAGATCCATCGAGAACTATTGAAGCATTCTTCATAATTACTGTTGAATTCTCGATCAGTATACTAGCGCTGCTTCCATGGTAATAACCAGTTAATTCAACCGTTGAATTCTCTATCCTTAGCTCTCTCAATCCACTCATGTCGCTGAGATTAATCCTTGTCTTATTACTTGTTTTGATTGCTCTTATTGATAGAGTTGGATCACCTAATAGCACGAACTCGGTAACTGTTTTCCAGTCAATATAATATCCGCCTAGACTTGTTTTTATTGGATGAGCTTGAATATATCCACTAATCATATCTGCCCAAACCTGACCTATATAATCGAATCTCCCTGAAAATAATGCTTTAGCAAATCTCCAATCCATCTCTCCAGCTAATCCACTAACCACTAGATCCCCTATATAACCCCAAGCCAATCTTGTTGATCCAACATAAGCTATAGCTCCACCATTAGGATTAATTACGAATGATTCCCCAATACCATCTAGATTAGCGAATCTCGCTGTTAAACACGCCATAGAGAATATTATTGACGGCCTATTCTTATTGATTTGTCTTAAGGCTAGATCCATTGTGTATGCTTCTCCCATACCAATTATCATCCTATCTATGTCGCCATGACCAGCATAGTTAATGTAGCCATAACCCTGATTAATCTCATTAATCATGCTTAGTAATGTTAGGTTTCCTACCGTCTCAAGTAATTTAACTACAGTATAATTCTTTGGGATAAATTGCTCTATGTAGTGAGTTAAGTACTCTCCTTCAGGAGCACCCATTCCGAATGTATCAGTACCAATCATTAATGTTGAATTAAACCAGTTTGTGGTTGGGTCATAGTTCAGTTCCTTTGATATATATGCCTCAGCATCAGTAATATTGCTTACAGGTATCCTACCAACAAAGATATCTGGTAACCCATCAACTTGATCGTGATCCAAATCACCCCATAAACCATCATTATTACTGTCCCACGAATAATCTAGATCAGCGTAGTATAGATCGGTCTCAACCACAGATCCATCAATACTGTCATCTGAATCATAGGCTCCATCGGGAACCCAAACGTATCTAGGAGGTATAATCTCACTGTCTCCAAAGAGAATAACGAATTTTACTCCATGAGTACTCACTATGGATTTTATATAGTTCCTAATTCTTTCCTGAAGATCCCTGCCGGTGAAAGTTGAATTAATCTTCTCCACAGTCATTACGATTGTTTTGATCCCAGTATCATTCTTGAACCTAGCTAGCTTCATAGCTTCGTCATAAAGTTTATTGTTAGTAATGATTACTGCATCTAGATCACTATACGCGCTTGCCTTAAGGCTGAAACCGCTTCTCATATGATAAGTAATCCTAATCTTAGCTCTCTTCACGAACTCTAACTCATTATTACTAATAATTCTTAGAGGATAAAACTTGATAACTAGGTAGGAATACCTATTCATGTCTACTGGATCAATACCTCTGAGAACCCTATAACTAATGGGGTTTTCTGGATATGGATAATTAGTATTAATTGCACTTGAGAGAACATTCTCGATGCTTGTTTTGTTTCTCTCCCATAATAAGAGAGCTTTTGGACTAGGCATTATGTAGAGATCATTCCTAATTGTTTTTTCCTCCATGCTTACTAGCTCAACTCTTATCTCATCAGCACTATAAGGCAATTTAATTACAGTTACATTCACTGGGATCACAGGGCTATTCTCGCTTATCTCTAGTTGCGTTCCTGGTATGAGCGGTATGTAGTATCGTCCTAGTATTGGATCTTTCACAAATATTGGTTCCTTAAACACGAGCTCAAGCGGTAAACCCATTCTATCTGGATAAATCCTATTCCTTATTGCCTCGAGATCCATTGGTTTGAAACCATTTGACACCTTACTTAGCGCGCTATTCAAGTTGCTTGCATTGCTTTTATGCATATTGCTAGAACTAACTTTCGGTGTTAATAGGGCGTAGGGATATGTTGATGTTAATAATATTAATAGAAGAATAATACTCGCTATCTTTTTCATCTCTAATTCACCACCCCTTAACCAAATATTTCTGAGAAACTTGGAGGCATTGGTGCTCCAGATTCCTGCAATTTTTTAAATCCCTTTCTCTCATAATATAGCCCTATGAGAAAGAGAAGGAACCCGAATGTAGCTAAGCCCTCGAATCCTGGAATTAAAATTGCTACGTCACATAAACCACTAATTAGGTAGAATATACCAGCGTTCTTTATGTTGCTTGCCGCTTCATCTATTCTCCCCTTCCTCTGCCCGTATATCACTAATGCCTCGCCAGTCTCCTGCTCTATTGGTTCTCTGGTTCTTAGATAATTCTCTATCTCTGTCTTTATTTTTCCTGATAGTATTATTGAGTTTAATCCGAAGAAAACGAATGCTAGACCTATCGTTACTATTGACCATGTATTTAATAGATTTATCTTTGCTGCGAAATCATAATTCATAGTATTTATGAATTGCTCTACTTCATCTATCGTTAATAATGGTACTCTCTCAGCTAAATCAATCATTCTGTTCCTGAGCATTAAGACATAGTATGATGAAGCGAGATCGAAGATCCCTGAGATTAAGAAGAATAATCCTCCTAGAACATACAGCTTGAATTTTGTGCCACTAGTCATTATCGCGTAGAATATTAATGCTGATAAGGCGAAACCTGTAATAAAGCTTATCAAGTAAACCAGCATTACGTTGGAGTATTGGAGTAGGTAGGATCTTAAGTGGCCTAATTCTCCCTCGACCATGACCCCTTGGGCCATTGAATAAGCTACCATGCTTAGCCCTATGCTAGAGATCCATAGAATCACTATTAGGTTTGAGATGAGATTCCTCTTACGGAGGTCTTTTTGTTCTTTTTGGATTCCAGTTGAGAAATCACTCATACTTATTCTCCTCGCAGAATTTATTAATGGATTATTATAATTATTTAATGAAATGTGGATATATTTCCTAGTTCTATATTAAAAGTTTTAGATATTTCTGAATGCCCGCACTATTTCATAGGCATCACCTCACAGCCATTAGACACGACTAGAAGTCATGTTAGAAGCGTAACGAGCCTCATCACGACATTGTACTTGATC
>JALWRR010000054.1:0-2742 GCA_026993975.1 Promethearchaeati archaeon
CTTATTGGGGCCTAAGGCCATGTTGGGCATCTCGTGTTGAGTCTTGTTGAATATTGGGCCTTAGGCCCCCTAAAAGCATAACTAGTCGTATAATTATATGCGATTAAAAAAACTCCGACCGTCTTCAAGGTTTTGCAAAATTTTATAAGCCGTATACAGAGTTACAACTCTTGGTATATTTCTATTATTTAATTGGTTTTTTGTTGTGAACCATTCTAAAATTTCAGAATTACTTTTTCCCGGCCAATCTTCAGATTTAAAAACGATAATGGATATAGTATTTTTATCTATAGCCGATAAAAATACTGGCGATGCTCTTCTAGCTTCCTTTTTTCTTTCAATAGAATAAACAAAACCTGTTTTATTCGATCCTTTAATAAGCTTTGCTGTCCCATTGAAAATATTAACTTCAATGCCGCTCTCTGATCGACCCTTTCCACTTCTTGGAAGACCTAATATATAATGAGCGAGTTGATTTACACTCTGTTTACTATTTTGAATTCCCCGTAACTTTTTACCTAATGACCAGGGCCTTAAAAATAATTCTTTGTTGAGCCTGCATATAATGCCCCATAAATCTTGGCAATCTACAATTATAAAGAAATCCGAATAATTTGGATGAATTGCTGGAATAGCTGGCAATTTTGTAGAATTATTTCTAGAATTTATATTCACTTTATTTATTAATTCAATCCCCAATTTAAGTGCATTATTAATCAGATATCTTAACTGATCTGCCTTGATATGATCTGCTATTCTAGGCAGGAGTTTTTTTAATTCATCATCTTCTGTGTTGATTCTTTCTATTTTTAGTGCTCCTAATCCTCTACGTGCTCCTTTTCCTACACCACTAAAAATAAGTCCTATTATAAGGTTTAGAGCAATGAACCTATCCTCAGTACTTATTTTTTTAGATAAAGTAACCAGTTTTATATCTGCTTTTTCTAGGAATCCTATATAATTAGATAAAACTTTTTCCAATTCTCTTTTTAAAACATCCATTTTTATTTTACGACACTGATCGTAAGATCTAATATTTAGAGCTCTGATTATTTCTTTGCTTAGATCCATAAACAACAAAGATAATCTTTGATGCTTATAAGTTATTCTAACTTTGCATCTCCTTTTTCTATTATCCCAAATTGGATCAACTCTCTGTATAACATATCGATAAAGTTCATTAGAATTAAGAGGTCTCACGTTACTATTAACGATGATTTTAATTCTACTAGATACTGTTTTAGATGCCTCTGACTCCTTTTTTATTGTACCACCTAAAAGCATTGGAATAATTTTATTAACAGCGTCTAATTCATCTTTCCCAGCTTGTATAGCTGCTCCCGCAACAGTGGCCCTAGACCACCATCTAAGCATACCTCTCAGTGACGCCCCTCTTAGTACACTATCTAATGATTTATCAGCACCGCCAATCATAATTGGCGTCAATGATTTAACTGTAATATTAATTAATTCTTTCATTAAAACTCACCTTAATACACCAAACCTACCATAATCAGAAGATGTTTTTGCGCCCAAACCAAGCTTTTCTAACGCTAATATTACACTCTCTTGGAGATTATCGAGAATATTATTTATTTGTCCTTCTTTTCGCTTTTTAGTATCTAGTTTACTTGCCCTATCAAGATCTATTGCGTATATTATACTAAATGTTACATTTGGGCTCACTGTCATAAAAATTATTGGTGTCGGCGATGCTAAATGTTCCTGAGGATCCTTATACATAGGAGTAATAACATCGAGTTCTAGTAGCTTCCCATTACAAGAAACTGGTAGTGCTGGTAAAAATATGGTTAAAGATGCAGAAGCAAATTTATCTGTAGTTTGCCCAAACAGATAATTTATCTGATCCTCAGTCAGTTTGTTCTCTATTAATGCTGCTGCTCTAACAGCACCCCTTATTTCGCTCGCTGGTACGTATGGAGTATCCAAAATTGGATGCCAGGCTAGGCCTACTTCATCGATTAGCCAGCCGAATGGAGATGAAGCATCTACCAGTAATCTTGTTTTTGTTATTGCGCGCAGCTCTACAATCTTAAAGGATTCTAAACTTTTTAAACCCTCCTTAATACGGGTAAGATACCGCTGATTTCTTTTGCAGATTTTTTCAGCATTGTTATTTATTTTCTCTAGTAATCCCATGAACGCCCCTTTTTTATTCAGTAATTCTCCTTTATACTCTTCTTTTTTCTGAATCTTTAATATTTGAGCGCTTAGCAAAAACATAATATTTTGAAGGACGTTTCCTTTAGACATGATTAACCACTCTCCTATTTCTCGATATAGGCTTTAATCAAATATTTTAGTTTAATAAACGTCGATAGTATATTCTCATATATTAGCAGTAATTTTTCAGAATCCTCTAAATTTGCGCTATCCATGTTCAGATATATTTTGTTTGCCAGACTATTTGCTCCATATAACTGATATAGGTTATTCAACTGTTCTAGAACTGTAATAATCTCTTCGTATCCTTCCCCATGACTATCCTTTTTCATTTTTAAATAGAAAATCGTGGCTGGGAGTAAACCTAATCTTCTGAACCTTTCTGGTAGATTTGAAAATTTTCCTTTCAAAATATCAGCATTTTCTAATAAGTTTTTTCTTTTTTCTTCTTTAACTCGGTTAATTAACTGTATTGGAGATAATGACTTAGGTTTATTAATCGGTTTGTTAACTTTTTTATTTTCAGCAACACTTCTTTGGTTTGGTAAATTATTTTTC
>JALWRR010000054.1:2752-7154 GCA_026993975.1 Promethearchaeati archaeon
TTTGGTTCTATAATTATTTTTAAAATTCCTTTAGAATAAGTTTGATCTGCTCCTAATTGAATATGATCTATGTTTTTATTGATGAAATCCTTAATAGCATTTGCTGGAATTTTTATTTTGTCTTTTTTAAAATCAGCGTTATTAACAATATCTAGTATCTTTGAGAGATTATATTTCTCTCTAGGTAATTCAATATCATGTAAAAAGGATAATGCGCCAATAAAAATGCTAAATGGTGGGATTTCCTCTTCAAACCGTGGTCCTGATTTTGTAACAATTTTGAGATAGACATCTGGAAATTCATTATTATTAAAACCTACTAGTTGGATCCCTGGTTTAATCATTAATGCTTTAGAGAGTAGTATTTGAAAAGCTTTATCATGAACTATTAAAACATCATAGTTTTCTATTATACCTTTTAGTCCAGCAATCTCAATAATTTTTTCTAGCAATCCTTTCATAACACTAATATTTTCGTAGTTTACTATATGTAGAATAATTTCTCCAGCAAGCAAATATTTCTTGTTTGGTAGATTATTAGATGATACAGCTTTAGCAACACTATCAAGTATTCTTAAAGTATCCTTAGCTATTATTCCAAGTTCTTTGTTTTGTAAAAAAATAGCGGCTCTACTCAAAGCATATGGCGAAGTTAGGAACGCTGATGATGAATGATACGAGATTATAGGGATAAAAAGTAATTGTGCATCATAAAATTCTAGTAGCCCTCGCCAACTAGCTTGTGTGGGATCAATCTTTTCAGGACCAAATAATGCATTAACTATCTCGTTGGTTAATGGAATATTATTAATTTTTTTGCCGATTTTTCGTTTAAATAGCGTGCGTGTTGCTCCTTTAATTCCTTCACCTCTGAGAATTATTTGACCTAAATTATCCCGGTAAACTGGATTATCTACGATATTTACAGGAGTACTTAAATCTCCATAGTGTACTTCGGTTAGTGCAACATAAAATATTGGGACGAGATTTTTACTCATAAACATTCACCATTTAATCATTCTATTATTGATTTCCATAATCTTGTTAGAGCAATTAGGTATTGAATCGATAGATTTTCTAGCTTAGTTTTTCTTGACACATCTTTTTCATTTAGTAATTTGTTTAAAAGCGCCATCAGGTCAAGCGTACTCTCATTATTAATATCAACATAACCCATTTTTCTTAACGGGTACTCAAGCAATAGAATCATGATTAGTGCCCATTCAGCTTTCTCACTTTCAGAGCTAGAGAAAATATTCCTTAAGTTCTGTAGATTTTTTATAGATTTTAATATTACACTATTTCCACATTTACTATAACCAAATAGCAATGTATCAATAATCCCTTGAGAAAGAATTAGATTTATAGTTCTTCTAGCTCTTCTAGCCAAATCTAGTGATCCAATACTCTGCCCTAAATCTTTAACAGTATTGACATAATTTAGAACTTCCTCAAGTATTTCATGTTTTTTAACCAACTCGATTATCACCTCTCTAGAGCATACAGTGAACTAAACCTTTACCTGTGGTCTCGTCTCCTCCAAGAGTTATTCTTACGCCTTTCTTAAGTTCGTTTATAAAATTGTTTGTTTGTTCGCTCCTACTTCTCAGAGTTGTTAGTATTCCAGAAGCTAATATAGTGTACTGAGGTAATAACTCCTGCATGAATAACGCTCCGCGCTCTACAGCTTTTGTGTCATAGTTAACTCTAATTCTTGTTACTCTGATCAAGCCGCGTTCAACAATCTCTTTAAAGAGCCTATCGCTAACTACGAGTGTATTCATTCTTATTTTTTCCTTTATATACGAGTAGGCTTCGTGACTAGGGAGCTTGTTTACTATTTTATTGATAAGAGACGATAGATTCTCATCATTCTTTATTTTTACTGAAAATTCATTAAGAATCTCTAGCTCTTTTCCAACAATCCAGGAATCCTTTGGTGCTAAGGCTAGATACTTATCATCTTCTCTCTGATCTAGATTCTCTGATAATGTATATGCGAGACTTTCACCTTTAATAGCCAGTAATCTATTGAATTCGTTTATCTGTAGAGGGCTTGTGACAAATATTATTGGCTCTATATCTGATGATACAGGGAAAAGTAATAAGAACGCGTCAAGAAAAATTATCTCTCCCGCTTTATCTTCGGAACCAAATATCTTTTCAGCTATGTTTTTATTATTCCTTAGTTCATATAGTGCTCTGAACGGTCCCTTAATGCTTGTTCCTCTAACAATTGGTAATTCTGTAAGCTTATCTCTCTGAAGAGTTAAATCAATTACACTCTCTTCTCGTTCCCCACCAGCAAAAAGAGGGGTTTCGGCAAATATTATTAATATATCTTCTAACTGATGGATCGAAATTATTTTCTCCTCTTTCTTCTCTTTATTACTCATATATAAAATCACCTCAAATTTTCCCGATTAAGCATGAACCATAAGCTCCACGATATTTTTCATAAACAAAAAATCTATTAAATAAAAAATCGGAGTAAGTTAGATTAGCCTTATTTAGTTGAAGGATATAAGATGAACCTACATCAACACCAATATGAGCTTCCCGCATTCTCGTATTAACCATGTTCCATCCACTAATTACGATACGTTTGGTCAGTAAGCTAATTAGTTTAAGATTCGCTGTCTGCTTAACACTATTTATAATACTAACTAAATTATTCACGTCGAATTTCCCATCAAATAATACTGCGGGACTTGTGAAATATAGAATGAATTCTTGAGGAAGCTCATTCTTCTTTAATAATTCCTCCTCAATAGTCATGATATCATCTATCCTAGATATGATAGAAAAACTATTCTTACCGCCTAATCTTAATATTTTGTTTAAAATTGCGTTATCTATCTTATCCAGTAATTCTTTGTCTCTAGAAGCTACTGCGAAGAAATACCTCCAGTTAGGTGCTAGTTTCACTCTTGATATAACGTACATCATTCCTCTTCCATCCTCAATCTGCAACCTTTTAAATATATTCTCTATCTTAATTCCAATTATTCTCTCTATCTTTAGTACGCCTCTGTCCTCAAGCTTATTCGCGGGAATATATTTATCCTTAGGAACTTGAATCATTTTCTCCCCAGATAAAATCTTTCTAAGCTCATCACTTGCAATAAAGCCATTAGAAAAATTCAAGCTCTCTAAATCACTATCTTCCCCAAGCCTAAAATTAGGCACCGATAACGATTGTAAAGGATACTTCACCCCACCAATTGCCTCATCTATCTCTTTTAGCACCTCCATCTCGCTAATATTTGGCATATCAAAGATATATTGATCATTCTTTTCTTTAAATCGTAGAATAATGGGCGTTGGATAATAGATCTCATAACTACCGTTCTCATACTTAGCTAGATATGGGCCAATAAGCCTCCATGAAAAATCATAGTAAAAACTATCTTTCTTCCCGAAAAGTTGGTCGCTTAGTTTGCCTGGATCAGAGCTATCAGTTACTCCTAGAAGAGCACCTCTAATCATGCCAGCTAGCGTTGATGGAGATGGAAAAATGTTTGTGTATCCCTCGCCTCCAGAATCTAAATGTACTAAGCCTCCGAAATAAAATGTTCTACTTACAGGTTCGATAATATACTTATGTATGAATATTTTACTCAAAAATCATCACCTCAAAAGATACAGTTTCTTAATGATCTTTCAAGTATCAACGCTAATGGGAAAATTTCAAGCAAGCTTTTATCTTTATAGAACCCGACTTTATCGCTAATTAGATTCAATAAATCTTGCTTAATTTCGGGCGAAGAAGAACCTTCCTTGCTTATTCTTTTATCCAGAAAATATTTTAACTCTGATATGACTGCTTTTGACAGATTATAACCATTCTCTAATCGGTATTCTTCAAGCGTATAAAGAAGCCTCTTAGATATTTTGCCTTCATTGTACAATGTTATGAATAATATCGCGTCTATTATAGGGAAATAAGTTGTTTTAGGAGTTAAACCAAGAAACTCTAATTCATGTTGCGACTCTGATGCGTATTGCTTGTCAATAAATTCTGAAATCTTATCATTGTACTCTTTTAGAACATCAGATTTTTTATCTTGTTTTACTTTCTTCTCAATCTCATTCCAATTATCTTTATCGAATTTACCTACGGTTACCGCTTTTACTTCATCTTGATCAGGTACAATAATGAACACATTTTTTATCCCTCCAGCCTCTATAGCTTTTTTATTAATTACTTTTTTCATAGATCGAATAGGACCAGCGCGAGACCATAGGGCAACCATTAAGCCATCTTTATCTTCACGATCTTTATTTCCAGTAGTTCTTGTATTACTTATGCTTGAAGATTCCTTAGCTATTTCTTCAAGTTTTTTAGCCTCCCTAATGACTCTTCTTAAATCTGCTTTTGGATCAGCTAAAACGATTCCAT
>JALWRR010000055.1 GCA_026993975.1 Promethearchaeati archaeon
ATCCAGATGACCAATTATTTAACTTGAGGGTTAGAGATGAATTAGAGTATGGATTAAAGCAATTGAATATGGATAGAGAAGAGATAGAATCAAGGATTAATAAGATAGTTAAGAAGTTTAAAATTGAACACTTATTAAACAGATCTCCTTTCACATTAAGCTATGGTGAGAAAAAAATCGTTATCACAGCAGCTATAATTATTACAGATCCAGAAATAATCCTGCTTGACGAGCCATTATCGAATTTGAGTTCAGAAAATAGGAAGATTATATATAATATAATAGAAGAATATATCAGTAAGGGAAATACAGTAGTTATCTCAACCAACGATGTGTTAGCTGCTTTCGAGCTTTCGGATTACATATTCATACTGAGAAATGGTCAAACAGTTTTTAATGGTGAGACAAAGAGCTTAATTAATGATGAAGTTGATTTGAGGAGATATGGTATTGATGATCCCTTTGAGCTATGTGAAAAAATTATAGTTAGGAAGCATCTTAAAGGAGATGACTAGATATTTTTCTTTACGAAAAAAGGGCTGAAAGAACTAAAAGCTTTTAAGAGAACAATTTTTTCTTGATATGATTGTGATGGTTGAGTATACTACGATAATTTTGTTTTATTGACATGCGCTTGATTGATTATAGATAGATTGATTATACATCTATATCGCCTTTATATAGTTTCATTATAATTCTAGATTTATTCACGAATCTTTATGGGGAACTTGCATGAGTCAAATATTCTTGATCATAGCTTTTATTCTCTCGATAATCATAATACTTGTGATATCTAAGAAGAGTTTGACAATAGGGATATTTGTTGGTGCCTTGTTTCTAGGGTTAATTAGTATTCCAGTTATCGAGATAGCTAGATTAACTTTATTCGTTTTCACGAACATTAATTATCTCTTATTGGCCTCTGCAGTAGCTCTAATTCCGATTATAGGTACTTTACTGAATGAAAGCGGTCTTCTTGAAAGAATGATAAAGAATTTCGCTTTCGGTAGAAGAGCATTACTAATGTTTTCTCCAGCGATACTAGGTCTCCTACCAATGCCTGGTGGAGCTCTCTTCTCAGCACCAATGGTGGATAAAACTGCTAGTAGTATTGATGGGGTTAGAAAAACAAGCATAAACGTTTGGTACAGGCATATCCTTCACTTAGTTTACCCATTAGCTACAGCTCTAATCATAGGTGGTGAATTAGCTGGTTTAAGCATCTATGTTCTCGCTGCTTATCAGACCCCACTATTTCTTCTAGCTGGATCTCTCGGATTCATATTTCTTTTAAGGAGTGTTAGGGAGAATGATGTAGAGAAGAAATATAGTTGGATCGAGTTCCTTAAGCCATTATTCATAATTCTATTAGCTCCACTAATAGATTTCTCCCTAAAGACTCTCTTTGGACTCGGTTACTTAGCTACATTCATAGGGGTCTCAGTAGCATTGGGATTCACTATTTATTACTCGAATTTCGATAAAAAGAGAATTTTTAACATAGCTAGAAAGTCTAAACCGTGGGATTTCTTCCTCCTTATCTTAGCGATATATCTTTATCAAAGTATATTTGTTAGTTCTGGTGTACCAGGCATAATTAGTGGTGCATCATTCTCTCCATATATATTACTCATCTTAGCTGGATTCAGCTTAGGATTCCTGACCGGCCGTGTATCCACTCCATTAATAATACTAATACCAATCTATATCGTTAAGTTTGGTGCTATGAATCCGATTAGCTTCGCGATGCTCTATTACTCAACACTACTAGGATACATAATCTCCCCAGTGCATCCCTGCGTAGTATTCACAGTACAGTACTTTAAAGTCGATGTTAAGGACGCAATAATCGATCTATTGCCTCTAACCATAGCTTCTTTACTGCTAGGTAACTTTTTATTGTATGGGATGTCATTAATAATACCTTAAAATAATCCATGTGCATTTATGGTGATTCAGCATTGCTCCCAGTAGATTTCATTATTAAAGTAATAGTGATAACTAGTTCAGGAGCATTAAGCCCAGGGCCATTAACTGTTAGTGTTATGAAGAAGGGAGTTGAAGAGGGATCTAAGGCAGGATTACTAGCCTCTCTAGGACACATGGTGGTCGAGTTTCCTCTAGTTTATTTAATTGGATTAGGACTTGTTACATTTCTACTCAATGACTTCACAATTTATATTACGGGTTTAATTGGAGCATTATTCATACTAGCATTCGGAATCCTCACTCTACGGGATGCTTGGAGAGGAGTTAATCTACAAGTAGAGCAGAATGACAATGAGAAAGAGAGCATAATTCAATCATCGTTCCTAATAGGACTAAATCTCACAGCATTTAATCCATTCTTCATAGTTTGGTGGATCGGTATAGGAGCAGCATTAGCTGTTGAAGCATTCAGATACGCGGGCTACCTAGGGATACTAGAGATGTATATTGCTCACGTATGGATGGATTTCGCATGGCTAATCGCAATAGCATTTCTAGTTAAGACAGGGACAAGTATAATGGAGAGAAAAGGCTACAGGATCCTATTACTAGTGATAGGGCTACTTCTCCTGTATTTTGGAGTAACCATGATTATTAATATTCTATCCCTATAAATTCCTTCTATGGATAAATCAAGTATGTTGATATTCCAACAATGATCTCCAAGGCAAGAAAAACAAGCCACATAACTATTTTCTTAACTAAACCAATCTCGTTCACACCCTGAGGCCTCTTCGGTAATAATATGAGTAATCCATAAATTATGAAGGAGGCTCCTCCGAATAGAAGTAGGTAAATCACATTTAGTATCATTCCTGATAGAACTATCTCAAAGAAGAATCCCTGTAAACCAGCCATAATAAAGATCTCTGAATCCTTATATCTATAGGACTTCATGTACATCAACCAGAGAATAGCCATAGTGAAGAAAATAGGTATTGATCTAATGTAATCCTTGATAAGAGAACTCGCAAGCCCATGCAAGCCACCACCAAGAAAGTAAACAATAGTTTCCTCGAGCAGCGCTAAGAGAAGTATAGTTAAGAGGTATCTCGCCGGTTCAATTAAGTAAGTTACAAAATAAATAACAGAAATGGTTCCGATGTAGATTGGTTGATTGAACCTTCCACTTAAGAGATCAATGAGTATCAGGGTAGCAAAATCAATTATTCCCCAAGCAAAGATTAACTTAGCTATAGTACTATTAAGGAAATCTGGTTTCCTAATCATATGATCACAGCTCTATGGATAAATTATCAATGCCCTCACGAGCAATCAATTGATGCTTAAATCAGGTAGAGCTATTTTTCTATAAACTTAATGCTTAAATATTGTTACTAACACAATAATACTATTAACTATTAATTAATATTAATTTATAATTACTCAAAAGCTTTTGGAGCAAATATTGATTTGGTGAGCAGTGAATGCATTATAAACCTTTTTTTTAATTTTATTGATTATTACGCAAATAAGTGTTATCGGTGTTAATTTTAATATTATAAATACTGAGCAATCAAGTTTGCTTAAAGAGCGTTACTTGTATGGGATCGAGGTAATAGATGGTAAGTACGTCTTGCTAAGCGGTAGCATTAAGATTCGTGGTGGTATTCTCTTTATTAAGGATTCAGTATTAATGTTTAGTTCTCGTGAAGAGGTTTCCATCACCATTACTGTTGAGGAAGGCGGGAATCTAACTATCATTGGATCTAGGATAATTCCAGCTAGCTTCATTAACAGCTTAAAAATTATTGCGGAGCCGGGTTCGCACATACTTATAGATGGTTGCGAGTTTATTGGTGTTCAGGGAATTTTCGTTAAGACGAATGATGCGGTGATTTCTAACTCAGTTATGATGTATGGTGACGGGATATATCTAAGCGAAGTTAATGATGTTAGGTTAATTAATGATACAGTAATACACAGTATAAATGGGATATATGTAACTTCCTCAAGCAATAACGTAATAAAGAGCTGTGTTCTTAGGGATAATGAGGTTGGTTTGAGGTTGTTTGATTCAAGGAATAACGAGATTAAGGATTGTGTGATAAGTAATAATGGGAATGGGCTCTTAGTACTAAGTTCCAAAAGTAATGATATTGAGAATAATGTGTTTGAGGGAGATGGAGTTAGGATAGATGAGTACTCAATAGATAATGTCTTTTTAAATAACACTGTTAATTCGAAACCACTAGTATTCATTAGTGATAAGCATGGTTACGCAATAAATGGTGATGCTGGGGAAATCATTATACTTAATTCTAGCGCAATAAACATCAGATCAATCTCGATATCTAATACAGATTATGGCGTAATTATCATTAACTCTTCAAAAATAACTATTGATAACTCAGCACTTACCTCAATTAAAATAGCCGCGATCTCTATTATCAACTCAGATAACCTGACGATTACTAGAACCACATTAATGAGTAATCTTGGGGGATTACAGATCTTTTCTTCTAGCAATATTCGTGTTGCTGATTGCAACATTACAAATAATAACTATGCATCAGATATCTCGAGTTCAGATAACGTATCATTCATAGATTCTATTTTCACGAATTCTTCACATGGATTATTCTCAGTAGATTCCGTCAACTTAAGCATCATTAACAGCGAGTTCATTAATAATGATTATCCTATCGAAGCGTTTAACTCAAGCATCAACATTGATTCATCGCGATTCATTAATAATTCGCATGGTGTTGAGTTAATTGACTCTAGTAATAATAGAATAACGAATAATGTGTTTGTGGGAAGCGGATTATTGTTTATGGGGATGACTATAGGGAATCATCTAGAGAATAACACAGTTAATGATAAGCCACTAATATACCTCGAAAACACTAAAGACATGACTTTAAGCGGTGAACTAGGTCAACTCATCATGGTTAATTCTTCTTCAATAACGGTTAAATCAATAAGAGTAATTGGTGCTGATGTTGGCTTAGAATTGCTTAACGGTGTGAAAAATGTTTCTGTCATGGATTCAGTGTTTGAAAATAATTCATATGGGATCTATGTAGAGTTATCATCCAATATAACTCTTGATGAGTGCTCAGTAAGTAATAGTGATAAAGCCATAACAATAATTAGCTCAATGAATATACTGATATCTAATTCAACTATAATCAACGCTGACTCAGGAATATCTATAGCTGATTCCTCAAACATTAATGTGGTTAACTCATCAGTCTCGAAGAGTGATACTGGATTATATATAGAGCATTCAGACCACGTAACTGTTGCAAATAATAAGTTTCTCCTGAATAATTTTGGAGCAGAGCTAGTTGAATCAAAACAAATAGCGTTCACGGATAATCAATTTACACTTGGTGGAGTAATGATTCAGTATGAGTCATACGATAACAGCTTCGTGAATAACACAGTTAACAACAAACCATTAATATATCTCGAGGGGGTAGAAGGAGGAGAGTTGACTGGTGAGTATGGGCAAGTAATAATAGTTAAATCAAGTTCAATAAGCCTAGTTAATGTATCCGTGAGCAATACTAATGTTGGAGTGGAAATATTTGATTCAGAAGGAATCAATATAAGGAATAGCGAGCTATCTAGTAATTACTATGGAATATATCTCCTTGATGCATCATCAATAAACATAACTAAATCATCATTCATCAATAATAATGGGAGCGGCGTATATTTCCTCGACTCAAGAAATAATATACTATCAAGTAATAGGTTCATCAACAATACCGTAGGTGTGGTATTAGAGGGAGTTAAAAATGAGTTGAGACATAATGTCTTCTATGGAGACGGTGTATTAGTGGGCGATGGTAGGGATAATGAACTCATTAATAACACTGTAAATGGAAAGGATTTAATTTACCTAGAGGGCGTGAATAGCACAGTTATTAGTGGTGATGTAGGTCAATTAATAATAATGCGCTCCAGCTTTATCATTGTTAATTCCGTAACGATCTCTAATGCTTACGCAGGTGTCGAGATAGTTGATTCAAGCGGTGTGTTGATTATTGATAGTTCCTTCATTAAGAATAATATTGGAGTATACCTGTTTGGGTCTTATCTAAACGCTATAATCAGCTGTGAGATAGTTAATAACGATCACGGATTATTGATCAGTTGGATAGGGGCTTGGGAAAACACCATAATATATAATGATTTCATTAATAACACGATTGATGTCAGTGGGATGCAGAAGTATGATAATAAGTGGTTCACTATACTACCTCTCAAGTACATCTATGAAGGGGAAACGCATGAGAGCTTAATCGGTAATTATTGGAGTTCTTACTCTGGTGTTGATAGTAATAGCGATGGTATTTGTGATCAGCCATACGGAATGGACAACTATCCATTGGCAAAGAGAACAAGTAACTATAAGTTCGCTGATACTGATGGTGACGGAGTAAATGATTTAATGGAGATGGCTTATGGAACTAATCCATTTAGCTCAGATACTGATGGAGACGGTTATAATGATGGTTGGGAATTAGGGGATGGAACTAATCCCTTAGACTGGAGATCTCACCCACTCACGCATCAATACATTGCTATCGCCATAGGTGTAATTATTACCATAGCAGCTATTCTAGTCTACGTAACCATATTCCGCAAAAAGAAATGAGTACGCTTTTTAATTACTTATTTTTCTGAATCTAGCTGCGCAGGATATGCATGGATCATAGCTCCTCACTAACTTCATTATTTCTTTCTCAATATCTTTTGGTGGAAGGTTCCTGATCTTATTGAAGTATTTCGCAATTGTTTCCTCAAGGTTCTTCAGATTCTGAGCTGTTGGAGTAATGATGTTTGCTTTAGTAACAATACCATTCTCATTTAATTCATATTGATGAAATAGTAAGCCTCTAGGTGCTTCAGAAACAGATACTCCATTACCTTTCCTTATAGTAAACCTTATCCTGTTCTGGTAATTATTTTTCTGCTTTAAATCATCAAGGATACTTAATCCTTTATGGATATAATGAATTATCTCTATGGCTTGAGCGAGATTATTAGCAAATGGATTATAGTTCGGGAATTCTAGATTATATCGCTTGCATAACTCTTTAGCCTCTGGCACCAAGTTCTTATGATTAAGATTTAATCTAGCTAATGCACCCACCATGTAGCTAGAGCTCCTATAAATGAAATGTGTAGCATTGGAATATGGTTCATTTATAGCGTTTAGATCTCTAATAAATGATTCTGCGTCATGATACTCTTCACCGATACGTATTTTTCCCTGAAGTAATGGTATATCATTCCTATTGGTAAGCGCTGCGTAAAGAGATTTACTATCTAGGTCTGGAATAGATATATTTAGTATTTCTTCAACTATATCACTAGCTAAATCAAGCATGTTTCTGAAGGCTTCATAAGCGCTTAATATATCGCTCTTCTTTATTTCTCTACTCAAACCCCCAACAATCGGTGTTATTGGATGTACAGAGGAACCCCCCAGTTTCTTGATGACTTCATCAGTTAATTGCCTTAAATTTATTACGCGTATGACTAGGTCTCTCTTATCTCTTAACATCTGGAAAATATTTTCCTTTCCCAAGTAATCTAGTATCGTGAAGTAGAATAAGTGTGTTAGGTGACTCTGTATATGACCTGCTATAGCTATAATTTCTCTAAATTTAATTGCATCGCTAGGAGGCGTAACATTAAAAGCATTCTCTACGGCTTGAGTGGCGGTTAATTTATGAATAGCGTGGCAAACACCACACATTCTTGAAGCTATCTCAATTGCCTCCCAGTAAACCTTACCAACCAATACATTCTCAACAATCCTAGTTCCCTCAAGAGCTTTAGCATGTACCTCTACTTCTCCATCACTATTAACCATAACATCAATATCTAAATGCCCCTCGATTCTCGAGATCTCCCTGATACTGATACGTATGTTTCTTTCCCTCATCTCTCCTCTCCTCCTTTATGTTTCATTTGATTTAGTGCTATTAAGTATTGGGAAATGGGAATATTTCTATCTCTAAAAGCTTTGATTAAGGCATCAATGTTGGCGTCATCAGCGAGGCCTCTGCAACCAAAGCAAGGTCTATTGTTGCTTGGGCATATTGCATTGCAGTCTCCTCTTGTTATTGGTCCTAGGCAGGGTACTCCTTTCTCTAGCAAGCAATTATTCTCTCTTAATACGCATTCAGAGCAAACGGTGATTGATTTCTTAGTTATTTTCTTACCCATTAGGATATCTATCAATACTCTATAGAATTCCTCTGAGCTTATTGGGCATCCAGGGATCTCGTGATCTACTTTGATTACTTCAGATAATGGTTTTGATTTATGAGGCTTATTAGTTATGTCTTTCATGAAATTGATGTTTCCCGATACTGCGCAATCACCCAGAGCTATAACTATTTCGCTTCTCTCTCTTATTTCTCTTGCCTTAACCTCTTCCTCAAAGCTCATTACGCAGCCTTCAATAATAGCTATGTCGAGTTTATTGTAATCCTCTTTGACTCCAAGTACCCTGCAATCAACGATATTAAATAATTTTAATAGGTCTAAAAGTTTCTCTCCCAAGTTAAGTATCTGTACAATACAGCCTTCGCATGAAGACAAATTAAATATTCCCACTCTTGGTTTCTGTTTAGGAATCATGCTCACTCACCTATCTCTGGAACTCTTTCAATAAATCCTCTTATCTCTCTGCACTGGAATACTGGGCCGTTAAGACACACGTAAGTTCCGCTAACCGTGCATTTACCGCACATACCCATTCCACATTTCATTAATCTCTCAAGTGATAGATATATGTTATTATCGCTGAAACCTAATTCCCTCAGTTTTCTCGTTACGAAATGCATCATTATGGGTGGACCGCATTGTAGAGCTATTGTTGAACTTGGATCTATATCTATCTCATCGAATAGAATAGTTACTACTCCTACTCTACCACGCCATTCTGGTTCTGGTTTATCAACTGTTAAGTGTACATTAATTTCTCTGCTCCATCTCTCTAATTCATCCTTATATAGAAGTAGTTCAGGGGTTCTAGCTCCATATAATAAATCAACATTTCCAAATCGATACCTATTATTTATAATGAAGTGTATTAATGGTCTTAGAGGCGCTAGACCAATTCCACCAGCAATTATGAGTATATTCTTATTAAATAGTTTTTCTAGAGGCCATCCTCTCCCAAATGGGCCTCTAACACCAACTATATCTCCTTGAGATAATTTAAATAGGGCGTTAGTAACTGTGCCAATTCTCCTTACCGTTAATTCTATTGGGTGATTTCTTATTCCTGAAATCGAGAACGGGGCTTCTCCATAACCAAAAACCATTACTTCAACGAACTGTCCTGGCATACCCCTTATTTCATCATTGCTTATTGGCTCGATCTCAAATGTTCTTGTGTCAGGCGTTTCGTCTCTAAAATTAATTATTCTAGCTAATTCTGGGAGGTATGGATTTTTCAATTCTGCCTCACCTAGCTAAATTCCTAACTATCTCTCTAATATCGATACCAACTGGGCAAACCTCGATGCATCTTCCACAACCAGTACAAGAGATAGTACCAATATCGTTTACTGAGTAAACTATCTTGTGATAGATTCTCTGTTTTATTCTAGAACTCCTATCCTTCCTAAATATCTCACCGCTAGCAACCCTAGTAAAGCTTAAGAAGTGGCATGAATCCCAAACACGAATTCTCTTTCCCCGATTTCTAATTGGGTCGAATTCATCTATTATATCAAAGCAAGTGCATGTAGGACAAACAAAATTGCATTTACCGCAAGATAAACATAATGAACTTATTTCTTTCCATTCTCTCGAATCAAACCTCTTCACTAACTGATCATAAACTTCATTAAAGAAGGGTAAATCATTCTTATCCTTAATCTTAATTATTGTTTCCTTAACTATCCGTGCTTTTACCTCGAGAGATTCTGGTGTAGCATCGCTAAATAGTTCCTTATTTGAAATTATAATGCTTTCACCTTTTTCACTACCTACGTCAACTAAATAATGCTCATTTATCTTAGTAAGCAATAAATCGTAACCACTTGTTATTTCAGGACCACTTCTAGTGAAGTAGCAAAAACAATTCTTATCTGGGGATACGCATGTTAAGCCAATAATCACGGTATTTTCTCTTCTCTTCTTATAGTAAGGGTCATGAAATTCCCTTAAAAATACTTTATCCAGTATCTCAATACTCTTTATGTCACAGGCACGGATCCCAAATATAACAATTCTTTCTGACGCAATTTTATCCAAGTTATCATTAATTGTTACAGATTTTTTCTCGATCCAGTATTCGTATAATATTTCTCTAGGTGGAATAAGTATTTTTTTAAGTGGTAAAGTTGAGTGACCTATATAATCGATTAGGATATCATTGATGGATTTTGCTAAATCTAGAACTACTTGATCACCATGTCTTAGTGGTGCATATAGCTTGTTTCTCTCGCTTATTCTCTCTAATAATTCATAGAGATTGCTTTTTGTGATTAAGTAGCTTCGCAATAGCTTAACACCAGAAATACTCATGCCTAGATATGATTATTACTAAATATACGAGTAAATTTAATCTAAATACAACATATACATGAATATTCATTCGAATTATGAATGAATCCTGGAATTTCCATCTGGGGGGAATTCTAGAGGAGAATCCAATTAACTCGATTAATCTATATTAGCGAAACCTATATTTTCTCATGAGGCAACATACAATAACGTTGTTATTAGAGGCGAGTTTCTTTGAGAGTGAGATATCTCTAGATATTACATCGATTTCAGCAGGATAAAACATAAAGATAGTTAGTATCAAAGTTTTCTCATACTACTTTATTCAAACAGCATTATCAATGGTGACAGCTAAGGTGTTAGTTTTCGAATATGAGCGAGGTTTTATACTGATACTTGGGGCAATAGTTAGTTCTTAAGCAATACTCCTAGCTTTAGCAGCAACATTATTCAGCAACCTTACAGTTTTCTCTCTTCTTTAAACTTCTGCTATTAGTTCTCTACATATTCTTCCTAATATACGCTATCGCTTTATCATTGAAGAGATCTCTAGGAACTAGAGAGATAGCTGGTTCTGAGAGATGGTTTTTGATACATATCTAAATCACTTATTTTTATTTAGTGTAGATTATTATCAATTAACTTATAGCTAAGAATCATCATTCTGCTAGTGAATCCAGATGACTAATGCTCATCCAGGAAAGGCAGAATCGATTTGGTCTAGTAAGGGATTATTAATCATTATTACGCTTGCTTTAAGTAGCTTTATTGGTCCATTTGGAGGAGCTTTATTTCTCCCAGTTCTCAAGGAGATGAGTATTGATTTTAATATTGCTGAGGTTCTCGCCGGTTTATCAATAACATTCTACATGATTCCATTCAGCTTGATTCAGCTTGTCTCAGGATACATATCTGATAGATATGACAGGAAAAGAATTATGGCTTATGGAACAGTGCTTTACACGCTGGGAGCATTTTTATCATACTTTTCAAGCGATTTTACAGTATTTCTATTGATCAGAGTTATTCAGGGGGCTGGATCAGCATTATTATCACCAACCACGATGGCTCTGGTTGGGGATTTTTATTCTAGGGAGATGCGTGGTAGAGTTATGGGTGTTTTAACAGCTGCTATTTCTCTGGGTAGCATTTCTGGGGCAGTGGTTGGGGGGATACTTGGTTTAATTGATTGGAAAATGATTTTTATAGCAATGACGATAACGGGAATTCTATTATTATCGTTTGTAGAGTTATTCATATACGATCCTAGACGCGATAGATCTGGGGTAAATACTACATTCATAGCCACTTACTTGAAATTACTGAGGAATAAAGAGGTCCTAGTTATTGGTGTTAGCGGAGCCATAGTGTTTTTCTCTAGATGGAGCTTGAACACATTCCTATCATACGTTGTTAGGAATCCACCATACAACTTATCCTCAGAAGCCTGGGGTAATATATTGAGTTTATCTGGATGGGGTAGTTTAGCAGCTGGTTTCATAGCGGGATATCTAACTGATAAATTAGGTAGAGAGAGAACTGTTCTCTTAGGCATCATCCTATACCTACTAGTAAACTCTATCTTCATCTTTAATAACTGGTTTATTTACCTGCACTTATTATATATAGCTCTAGGCTTCTTTTCCGGCACGATATTTACTGCCTTGGGAACACTTATTATAGAGGTGAGTGGAGAGTTTAAAGCGACAGCGAGCTCTATTTATGGTTCAATAAGGTTTCTTGGTTATGCTCTAGGCCCCCTTCTTCCAATACCAATATACCAGATTTATGGTATCGTTGGTGTAATCATCCTGAACTTAGTACTTGTATTATCTATAACATTGCCTTGGTTCATTAGTTCTAGATTTATTAGAAAGCGATAAATGACTTAACCATTACTTTACTAAATATATTGCATGGAATAAATATATACTATTTCTCTTAATTTAAGCGATTAATAATCGGTTCTTGTGAGAGATAGCTAGCTGAATAAAGCCTGCTCATACCTACATATACGAATAATTATTATGACTCTATTAATTAAGAAATAAAGGTTTTATGTTTCGTTCTTTTTATTAAGCGTTAAAGGTGAGTTATTATTGCCAAGCAGTAAGAAAATCGATAGGAGAATCTGGGAGCATCCAATTCTCGAATTCAAAAGAGGGAAAGAGGTAAGATTCTATTTCGAAGGAGAAGAAATGAAGGGTTACGAGGGAGAATCAATAGCTGTAGCACTATACGCATCGGGGATAGATATCTTCTCTTGGACTGAGGATAATAGACCACGAGGAGCTTTCTGCATGATTGGTAAATGCAGCTCATGCTTCATGGTAGTTAATGGAATACCTAACGTTAGGACATGCAGGGAGCCAGTTAGAGATGGTTTAAGAATCGAAAGACAGCGTGGATTACCAGATATACCTAGAGTTACTCGCGATGAGGAAGGATTAGAATCCAAGACCCTGGAGACAGATTTCCTCGTCATAGGAGCTGGTCCAGCTGGATTATCAGCAGCGTTGAAAGCTGCTGAATATGGTTTAGATGTGATTCTTGTTGAGGATCATTTCCGTTTAGGTGGTCAATTAGTTAAGCAAACTCATAAGTTCTTTGGTTCAAAGGATTTGTTTGGTGGTTTGAGGGGTTTCCAGATTGCTGAGGAGCTCTCTAAAAAAGTTAGCAGTAATCCCAAGATAAAAGTATTCCTTGAGACTCTTGCTTATGGAGTTTTCAAGGACTTAACAATAGGGTTAGCTTCAAAGAAAGGGCACTATAAAGTTAAGGCAAAGAACATATTATTTTCCACGGGAGCATACGAGAATTATCTAGCATTCCCAGGGAATGATTTACCAGGAGTAATGGGTGCTGGAGGAGCACAAACACTAATGAATGAATACGGTATAAGGCCAGGTGATAAAGTACTAACAATAGGTGCTGGTAATGTAGGGTTAATAGTATCGTACCAATTACTACAAGCTGGAGCTAAAGTAAAGGCTATTGTTGAAGCAATGCCTCAAATCGGAGGATGGGTTGTTCACGCAGCTAAAGTAAGGAGATATGGAATACCAATCTATACACGCCACACAATTAAGGAGGTCTGGGGAAATAATAGGGTTGAGGGCGCAACTATAGTGCAGGTTGATGAGAAATGGCAACCAGTTCCAGGAACTGAAAAAGACATTGACTGTGACTTAGTTATAATTTCTGTTGGTTTGACACCGGACACGAAACTCCTTGCTCAGACTGGAGCTAAAATGAAGTGGATACCTGAATTAGGAGGCCTAGTCGCATTAAGAACGAAGTACATGGAAACAACTGTTCCGGGAGTATTTGTAGCTGGGGACGCTAAGGGTATAGAGGAGGCTACTACAGCTATAGTGGAGGGGAAGATAGCTGCTTTAACCGCTGTTCTACGTGTTCTAGGTCATGTTGATAAGGCTGTTGAGGAGAGGAGGCAGCTTGTTCAGTATTTAGAGCAGTATAGGCAGTCTCCTCTATTAAGTAGGTCTAGGAGAGGTATTGAGAAAGCTACGATTGAGAGTTAGGTGAATTATTATGTCTAAGGAGATACCTCCATTTAGGGTTAATGGGATTATAAGTCTTGAGGATATTAAGAAAGTTAATCTGCTTCCTCCTGAGGAGAGATTAAAGAAGGGTCCCGTTGTTCTTATCGAGTGTCCTGAGATGATTCCATGCAATATCTGTGTTAGCGCATGCCCATTCCACGCAATATCTATGGATAAGATTATTGATATACCGAGAGTTGATTGGGATAAGTGTATTGGTTGCGGAGTATGCGTATCTCTTTGTCCTGGTTTATCGATTTTCGTAGTTGATTTATCTAAAGAGGATAAGGCTCTCGTAACGGTACCACACGAGTTCTTACCAGCGCCTAAGAAAGGAGATGAAGTAACTTTGCTTGGTAGGGATGGCAAACCGCTTGGTACAGGAAAAGTCGTTAAGGTTTGGGAGCGGAACAAGACATACATAGTTACTGTTGAAACACCTAAAGAACTCGCATTTGAGGTGAAGGCGATATGGGTAAAGAAATGAAGAAGCACCCAATAATAGTTTGTCGATGCGAGAACGTTACACTGGAAGATGTGGAAAAAGCTATAGATGAAGGATACACGGATCTAGAGTCTCTCAAGAGAAAACTGAGAATAGGTATGGGTCCTTGTCAGGGTAGAACGTGTCTTCCTCTTGTAATAAGGATACTGGCTAGGAAATTAAGGAAGAGTCCAGATGAATTACTTATACCTACGTCTAGACCACCAATAAGCCCAGTTCCAATGAAAGTTTTCTTAGCGGAGGGTGAGGATGATAATGAAGAGTGAGCTTATTATTATTGGTGGTGGGATAGTCGGTTTGTATTCAGCTTATTTCTTAGCTGAGAAGGGTTTTAATGACATCTTAATCCTTGAGAAAAGTTATCTTGGTAGTGGATCCACGTTTAGATGTGCAACTGGTATAAGAGCATCGTTTACAACTGAGGAGCATATTGTTTTACTTAAGGAAAGTATTAACTTATGGAAGAAGTTATCTAGAGAGCTTGGATTTTACTATGAGCAAGGTGGATACATATGGTTATTCAGGAATGAGGAACAGTTAAAAGCCTTCACTGAGTTCTCGAAGCTTCATAATAAATTTGGTGTTCCAACAAGGATTATTAGTGTGGATGAGATCGTGGAGAAGGTCCCGATGATAAATACAGAGGGGTTAGTTGGTGGATTATTTGATCCAATAGCTGGAAAAGCGAGCCCGTTTCAAGCGGTTTTCTCCCTAGAGAATGCTCTTAAGGATAAAGGAGTAAAGATAAGGACATTAACTAGAGTTAAGAAGATTATTGCTGAGAATGGGAGAATTAAGGGAGTAGAGACTGATTCAGGAACTTTTGAGGCGGATAAGGTTCTGATAGCTGCTGGTTATGGATCTAGGGAATTAGCTAAGACGATTAATGTTGATTTACCTCTAAATAATGTTCCTCACCACGCATTAGTAACCGAGAAGTTTAAGGAAGCTTTCAAACCATTGCTGATTGATTGGACATACAGCGCTTATATAGTTCAGGTTCAGCACGGGAACTTTCTCATGGGGATGGATATAGAGGAGAAACCTCAGCAACCACTTTATCAAAGGGTAGATTTCATACCTAAAATGGCTAGGGTAGCGACAAGATTATTCCCATGGATGAGGAATGTGAATGTATTACGATATTGGACAGGCTACTATGTTATGAGTCCAGATAGGCATCCAATAATTGGACCAGTAGAGGAGGTAGATGGCTTGTATATCGCTACTGGGTTCAGCGGTCATGGTTTCATGATGGCTCCTATCGCAGGTGAAGTTGTATCTGAGTGGATAGTTGACGGGAAACCTAAGTATAGGGTTGCAGAGAACTTAACTTTAAGGAGGATTAAGGAAGGTAAGTTCATTCATGAGAAAGCTGTGTTTGGTTAAATCTCATTCTTTTATTTCTTTTAGTACTTTTGGTTCATATTCTAGGTCGATTGGTTTAATTTTGCGTCTTGGATTGTAGGCAATGATTATGCCTGAACTCTTGTTCTTATCGTATGGTATGTAATCTATGTCTTGGAAGAATAACCATATTAATGTCATTAACTCGGCTATATTCCAGAAATATGTCGAGATTTTCACTGGTGTTGATGGGTTAATTAAGTTTATGTAAGCTCTCTCGAAAGTGCCTTTTATTGGATCGTAACTAGAGTGAAGGGAGATTATTGCTTTATCATCAAGCCTTTCTATGACCACATCTTTGTATCCTACTTTAAATAGTATTGAGTATACTCGATCTGTTTCCTCAAGTATCAAGATTCCATCATCTTCAAGGGTCTCTGATATTGACGCTAGTAGCTTCGTGAATTCCCATGGATTAAAATGTGGTGACGAGAAACCATACATCAAGACTATATCGCTTTTTATTCTTAATTTATGGATAAGAAGGGCATTAATATTTACTACTCTTATCTTCTCTCCAAGCTCATCACTACCCCATTTCTCACCTATACTTAAAGCTTTCTCCCTGACATCACTTAGAATTAATTCGACTTTCTTGCCAGATTCCTTTAGAACTTTCGCTAGAGCTATACCGCCTAAACCAGTTCCAGAACATATCTCAAGGATTCTTATTGAGTTCTTGCGTCTTAAGATCTCTTGAAACCATTCATGATTGATTAGATTCTTGAAATCACTTATTGCTTTAGAGTAACGCTTCTTAACAATTGGGGATTCTGGATTCTGCGGCCATATGTCTAGTTCATAAAGTCTCTCAAGATTCTCGTGCGATTCACTCATATAAATGACCTACTTATTATTTTCCACCAATTATATTCCAAATTTATTGCTTTTTTAAAGATAATGAAATGAACTTTCTGATGTATTAAGTTTAATGATGTGTATGTTCTCGCGTGTTTTAAAATCTGTACTCTTGAGGATGGAGAGGGGACAATTTACCCTTAAGTTAAAGATCGATATCAGAAATCTTTATATTATTACAGATAATACTATAATTTTCAGATAAAATATAATTATCTGAAATAATTTAATTTTCAGATTGATTGTAAAGTGATTTGATATGAGTGTTAAAATACGGGTTAGGAAAAGACGGGCCATATATATTCCCAAGAAATTGGCAAAGAAATTAAACATAAATGAGGGTGATTTATTGTTAATGGACATTAAGGGTGATAAGATAGAGCTACGAAAGATACATGATCCAATAGAGCTAGCTCTTAGTAGAGAGAAGTTTGCTAGGATAACTCACGATGAGTTAGAGGAGGTTAGTTTAATTGAGCAGAGAAAAAGAATTGAGGGTTCTTCTTGACACATCTTTTATTCTTCCAACTCTCGGTATTGATATAAGTGATAGAGTTCTTAGGGGTTTAAGAGAAATTAAGGATAAGAGAGCAAATATCCTCGTCTCAGAGCTAAGTTTGCTTGAGTCACTATGGATAGCTATAAAGTTAATAAAGAATAATAAGTTTAACAAGGAGAGATTTTTCCTCGGGATCGAGAGCATACTTTCAAGCGATACTTATACCCTAGTGAGTGATCAAAAGGAATCGGTTTATCGCAGAGCACTAGATCTATATTTATTGGGTCATGAAGACATCATAGATAACATTCTGTATAGCATAGCTCTTGAGCATAAAGCTAGATTCCTCACGATAGATAGAGAGCTTAGGGAGTTCATAAAGAGAAATAAGTTAAAGGACATAACAATTTTTCCAGAGGAGTTAAATAAGATGTAGCGGTTTGTTTAAACAATCTACTTATCTTTTTTAAAAATGAATATATGTAGCAAAAATAGAATATTAGTATTAATTAGTTGTGATGATAATGTCTATTGTTAGAGTGACAAGGAATCGGCAGATAACAATACCAAGCAAAATAGCAAAGAAGCTTAAGATAAAAGAAGGAGACTATGTCAAGGTGATTCTAAGAGGTAACGAACTTATTATACAGAAAATTAAGACATTAGATGAATTAGCTGGAAGTTGGAATCATGTAGATACAGATAAATTAACTAAAGCTATTGAGGAAAGGTGGAAACGCTGGAATTCTGCTAGACACAAATGTTGTCATTGAGTTTCTAAAAAATAAAGATTCCGTAGCAAGCAAATTCATTAGCAAGTTAAAGAAAAAAAGCTAGACTCTTCATCACATCTATTACAGTTTATGAATTATTTTACGCGCTTAAATATAGTGGGTATGAAAATGAGATAAACGATTTGAAGTTTTTCTTGCTATGGGTAACCATATTACCTCTTGATAATGAATCAGCTAGAATCGCTGCTGATATGATGCGTCATTGCACAAAAAAGAAAAATTCATAGGATTAAGAGAAGTATTCATAGCTGCTATATGCTATAGAAGCAAAGTACCGATCGTTACTTGGAATATAGCTCATTTCAACTCGATTGTGGAAGAAACCGAATACAAATTAGAAATACTAACACCAGAAAAAGCATTACAAAGAATATTGTGAAGCAGAGAATAAATATAATAAAAATTATCTTTAAGAATGTGATATTCTCATATTTATCATTTTATCAATTCTAATACTTTATTTCTAGTGCGCGGATTGATAGTATCGTGAATATAAAGAACCATGCAAAGGTCATTATTAGTGATAACCATAATGGGAAAAACGTCATGTAAGTGAATGAAAATCTCAGTAATTCGACAGCATATGTTAGAGGCATGAATAGAGAGAGTAATTGTAGAATCGCTGGTGATTCAGACAGAGGGATGAAGACCCCGCTTAAGAAAAGCATTGGCAATCGAATCGAATTTATCACAATCATTATGTTCCTTGGATCTTTCACTATAAGGGCTATGAATACACCCATTGAGGAGAATGATATATTGGATAGTATGATTGCTAGTGTAAGTAGGATTGGATCCCTTATATAGAGTCCAAGAAATGGTAGAGTTATGAACGCTGTTATGAAGGAGACGAATAAACCGAATGTAAAGCTCCCTATAACCTTGCCTAAAACTATCTCCCAGAATTTTAATGGCGCTAAGATAAGTCTCTCAAACTCTTTGAAACGCCTCTCGAATGTTATTGATGTTGAAGCCATTGATGTTGCTCCAAAGAACGCTGCTATCGCTATTAGACCTGGAGCTAAGAAGTTTATTCCTTTTCCTCTAATAATGAATGCCATTGCGAAAACTATGGGAAATATTATTCCCCAACTTATTGTTGCTGGTTTTATGAAGTATTGATAGAAATCCTTTTTAGCGATGTAATAAACGTTTCTCATTTAGTCACCTCCAGGAAAACATCCTCTATATTCGCTCCACTAGAATTCATTGAAAGCACTACTACACTATATTTCCTTGCCACGGGGTAGAAGGCATCTAGGAAATCTTGAAAGGATCTAGCGGAGAAAATTATCGTATTTCCTTGTGCTCTGGGATGAAAATCTCTTAGTTCTTCAAGAATCTCTCTCCGCACCTTATTAACTGTTACCTCGATCTTTAATACTTTCGTGAACATGCTCTTTAGTTCCTGTGGAGTTCCCTCAGCAACAATTTTCCCTCGATTTATAATAACCAGTCTATGAGATAATTTCTCTGCAATAGCCATATTATGCGTTGTTAGAAAAATTGTGTGCCCCTCTTTATTGAGTTCTATGATTAGTTTTTGCATGGCTCTAGAAGATTTAACATCTAATCCAACAGTTGGTTCATCAAGGAAAAGCACCGGTGGTTCATGCAAAACCGCAGCTGCTAGCGTAGCTCTCTTCTTGAACCCGAACGATAATTTACTAAATTTTTTATCAGCAGGTAACTCAAACTGCTTGATTACTTCATTAACACGTTTTTTATCAACGTGGTATAGCTCAGCCATGAAGTTTAAGTTTTGTCTAACTGTTAGATCCCCAAAGAGATTAGCTACATCCTGAACAACACCAATACTTTTCTTAACCATTACCTTCTCATCCCGCACACTATACCCATTTATGTATGCCTCGCCCTCACTTATCTTTGTTAAACAGCTTAGCATTCTTACAGTAGTAGTTTTACCAGCGCCGTTTGGGCCGAGAAAACCGAAGATTTCTCCTTTTTTAACGTGGAAATTAATGTGATCCACCGCGAGGAAATTATCATAATACTTAGTTAAGTTTCTAGCTATAATCATGATTGTCGCGCTTTCATAACACTATGTCTGATTGACGATGAAAAATGAATTTTAATTCATATAAAAGAAGCATTCATATACATCATATATAACTATATTTCATTGCTGTGAAGAACTTTCACCTTATTTCTAGACGCGCTATATAATTTCTCATCATTCGTTACTAGAGTTAACTTATTCTTCATGGCAGCATATAGGTATGCAGCATCATAAAACGTTAATTCCTCCTCAATAGCTATACTCATGATCTTATCTAAATCTTCCTTTATACGAATAATATTCATCTTCTGCAGAATATTAAGAATATTATTCATAAACTCTATTGCTTCATCCCTAGTTAAGTTCTTAAAAAGCACTACCTCCTTCCAAATGGCGTTACTAACCTCATAAATAGTTAAATCCAATATGTATTGATTAGCGATTAATTTCTTTCTCCTAACAAGATCCAGAAAAGCATTCGCATCATAAAGAAAACTCATCGCATCTCCCTATCCTCACGAATACTCCTAGCAATACGATCCAAATCAACTTTATCCAAAATATTAGCACATCTCTCAAGACTCTTCCTAAACAACTCCTCCTCCCTTCTCCTAACAGCTTCCTTCAATGCCTCTCTAATAACCCTATTAATATTAATCCCCAACCGCTTAGCCTTCTCCTTAAGCTCCCTAGAAACCTTACCGGTCACAACAACGAATTCCCCCATAAAAACACCTCAAAATAGTTTCTAAATAGTAATACCTATAAAAGCATTACCATAATAAGGCATACCATATAATATAGCTCTAACTACGATAACAAATACTAAATTACCTAACCTATCGCAATAAAATATCAAACAGTAAGCTAAGTCAGAAAATATTACACATTTTGGCTCTTCATGAAAATCAGGAGTATGTATATTATTGCAAAATTATTAATAATATATTTCAGTTCTAAATGGAAATTGAAATTTTTATATTTTATTTAGGAAAAAATCTTTAGAAATGAAATCGAATCTCCCAATAGAATTTAATAAGATCATTAATCGTGTATGGTTCTGCTATAATTGTGGTAGCTATAACTTTGTTGACAGTGAGTATTGCTGGAAGTGTGGTAAGCCGATTAGCGATAAAGAAAAGGAGAGGCTAAAATCTCTAAATGCTGGGATTTTTAAATTTAGATGAAGTAGTCAAATCGCGTGATTTGTTTAAACAATCTGCTTATCTTTCTTTTTAAAAGAACATGAATAATTATGCAATAGAGTTTGGATGTTGCTTACTTTCCTTTGATATGGAATCTAAAAGAATAATAGGTCTTATAGTACTTAATGATCATTGCTAGGCAGATAATGGATGAAATGAGAGTAAGAGGTCCCATGATAATTGACTCATACTTAATCCAGTCAACATCATAGAGCGTGCTGTATAGATCAGATATGAAGAAGATAGGTATAATTATGAAACCAAAGTTAACTCCAAAAGGAAGTAAGATGATCCATGGAGCTACTAAGGGTCCACTAGGAAAACCAAGTTTTGATCTCAATAAATCATCGAGATTAAGTGTCGTGTAGAACCCTATGATAGGTATTAGGAGAGTTAATAATAGAGAATCGATTACTAAAATCACAAGAATAATTATTTGAACCAGTAATGCTTCTCTATTCCTTCGAACAACTCCCCGCCAGAGTAGTAAATTGAGTGGTAAAAGCATTAAGTAGAGCATGCCTATGGGTATTAGCAAACCCAGCATCATTGAGCCAATGGGAACATTCATGAAAACATTGATTAAGCCAATTAAGTATATTGTTTTCTCTAGTCGGCTCATAGATTTAAATTTAGGCAATTACGCCACCATATTAATTATTAAAGAAAAAGATAATTAAGTCAATAATTAGAAGTAATTACAGTAAATAAAAATCTTATCTTAGATCATAAAAACTAGTTATTCTGCTTATTCTTCTACACCATGTTAGAATTCATTAAATCTAGAAAAAAATTATTAGCTTTTTAATAACTGTTAATAATGTATGGAGGTTTTTCTTCAAAATGACCTTATCTCTCTTTAAAGCTTTTCCTTATTGCTTATGGCTTGGATTAGATTTATATGAATTATTTACAATTATAATTGTGTTATATAACTATGTTTTATAGGTGAATGAACAGTGAAACTTCTACCAAGCGAGATACCTAGATACTCAAGACAAATAGCTCTGGAGTCCTGGGGCTTAAGAACTCAGAGGTCGCTAAAGAAGAAGACAGTTACTATCGTAGGTGCTGGTGCTCTAGGGACTGTTTCATCATCTTTACTAGCGAAAGCAGGTGTTGGTAGAATTAAGATAATTGATTTCGATGAAGTTGAAGTAGTCAATTTGAGCTCCCAACTTATGCACTGGGATCGAGATGTTGGTAAGAAAAAAACTAGATCACTTGGTGAGAAATTACGTGAGATGAATCCTTATATTCACGTCGTTGAGATTAACGAGAAGTTGACGGGTGATAACGCTGATAAATTACTAAGTGATACAGATCTCGTTATAGATGCGACGGATAATCTTATTGTTAGAGATATAATCAATCGAACATGCGTAGAAAAAGAAATACCATTCATACATGCAGGTATAAGGGGCTTCTACGGACAAGTTATGATAGTTATTCCCGGCATAACTCCCTGCCTAGCATGCATTTTTGAGGAGATGTCTAGTGGGCCAAGAGGTTGCCCTGTTGTCATACCGCATGTCAGTTTATTAGCTTCAATACAAGCTTTAGAGGCTATAAAAATATTAACTGGGCTTGGTGAACCAGCATTAGGTTACTTAATTTATATAGATGGTTTAAGCTTAGAAATGGAGAAAATAATGATTGATAGGAATCCTGACTGCCCAGTTTGCTCTAAATTAAAGCCAACCAAGAAATATGAGTTCACTAAGATTCAAGGCGCTTGCCCCGCATGATTCTTATCTGTTCTTTCTCTCTAATATATTTTAATTAATTCTTTGGAATTGATTTGAGATGTTTATTCATACAGATATAGTTGTTAGAGATCTTGATTTAGAGAGCTTTAATGATGTTTTATATGTTTGTTCGATTGGTAAAGCTATGAGGTCTGATTATATTAAGGGTGCTGAATCTAAGAGAGAGTGGTTTGAGGAGATAACGAAGATATGTGGAAGTGTTTGTAAAGTAGCTTATCTCGATGACAAGCCTGTCGCCCAAATCACTTTTTACCCGTATCATCTAGATCCATTATACCGAGGTTTAAACGGTAAGGCTTTGGTAATTCATTGCATTTACTGTCCTTTCAAGAACGCTCAAAGAAAAGGAATTTCCAAACTACTTGTTAATCTAATTGTTAATGAAGCCAAGAAACAAGGATACGAGTTTGTTATCGCTAATGCATTTGATACTGGAGAATTTCTACCAATGCCTAAGTTCTACGAGAAAATAGGATTCAAGAAAATGAGGGATCTAGATGATCATTATTATCTCTCTATATCTAGCAAGGAACCAAGAATGGAAGCAAGTAGCTATAAAGAGGATTCATCAGCGAGAAATAAAGCAATTATATTTTATTCAAGAGTTTGCCATGTTTTCTATCCATTCAGTATAGCTATTAGAAATGGAATAAAAAAGATATTACCAAATTACGAAATAGAACTTATAGATTATTGGGAACATCCAGAATTATTTCTTAGGAAAGGTAAGAACTGGCTAATTGTTAATGACGTCCCAATAAAGACATGGTTTCAGGATAAAGAAGATTTCGAGAAAGAGGTGTTGGAAGCATCGAAAAGAAAGTGGCTTTCGTAGTCTTTGTACATTGCGGGTTATTCATGTCTATAATTTGTCTTCTTTATCTTAATGGTAGATACAGGATAATGTCTCCTTTCCAGTAAACCATTTTATAAAGCAGCTTTCCAATATCCCTCGAGCTCAACATTTCTCTGAGCTCTCTAGGATTTGTGAATTCCCTGAAACCGAATTTCCTGAATAGTGCTCTTGTAGCCTCATTATTGGGCGAAGTCAATGCCCAAACAGCTTTAACACCTTTCTTTCTCAAGAATTCTATTGATCTCTCCAGTAATGCTGAGCCAACCCCCATATGCCTGTAATCTGGATCCACAAATATGTATCCCACTTGAGCGTGTAATCCATCCCTCAGCCTTATGTACCCTAATTCAACAGCACCAACAACCTTTCCATTCACAATAGCTATGAAAGCCTTATCGCACTTATCTAGATCTCTTGATGCCCAGTAAGAGTCCCTGGAATAATTAAACGCTCTATTAGCTAGCTCGAAAACCTGTTCTCTATATCTGGGATCGTACTCAATTACTCTGAGTAAACGGCTTCTATGCATCCGCGCAACCAAACTAATATGCACGCTCCATTTATTTGTCCACGCATTAATCTCAGTGCAAATTGTGTCACTAAGAGTATAAAAAATGTATGAATAGAAATTAAAAGTTTCTCTCTAGACTAGCTGGGGAAAATACGATTCGCTTGATGAAAACTATTCTAAGTCTCTAAGCATTTCAAAATCTCATCCACATTATCCCCATGCTTTTCCCAACAAGAACTTAGGGCGCTTGAAAATGAGATAAATTCCCTAATTACATCCTCATTCATATCTGGAGCAAACTTAGAGACATTAGATGGATCTGGCTCCCTACCAGCTTTCTTAGCATCCATTACCTCCTTAACAGCAAACTCGAAAACTCTAGAGAAATCAAATTTACTCAATGCCCTTATCTTAGAGAATTTCCCAGGTATCGAATTTATGTTATTCACAATCCATCTCATTACTTTCTTTGACACCATATCATTCACACATGGCGAAACACATTATTAAAAATTTTTTAATTTATTAATGCAATATATCACAAAAACTTTAATTGATTCATATTATATTAAATTTTTGCATT
>JALWRR010000056.1 GCA_026993975.1 Promethearchaeati archaeon
GACTTAAAGAGGCTGAAATAGAGGCATGCGTGCCAGCGAGAGAAGGAAAGTTAAAACCAGAGCCAGGATCCTTGAGAGACGAGGCCAATAAGAGATATGAGGAATTGAGAAAGAGCAAGCATTTACGGAGCCTTGTTGAATCAGCTTACTCCTCGCTTAAGTCTAGGGCGTTACCGTACGTCACGAGTAGGTCCTGGAAGAGCTGTGAGACTGAAGCTGTTTTATGGGGCTTGATATTTAATCTGGCTAGACTCGCGAGCTGGGGATAGAGTAGATCACGGTCTTTCTCACTATAGCTACTTGATATAGGACAAATCGAGACCTACCCCACCTATTTTCCTCTCGATATCTAAGCCAACTAATTTCTCTAGCAACAAGCAGGAGTCATCTATGTTGGCACTAGGCATAAAGGCTATAAAAGACAAAAAACTAGTTAATTATGAGAACAAGCCTAATTTAATGCTCCCAAGAAATCTTATTGATGTTATATAAATAATGGCGCTAATGACTATGCTGGGAATATAGAGAATAATGCCCGATGCTGGAGGAACGCTCATTGAGCTGAACATTGTATCCCAGATAGCGTGAGCAATAATAACTGGTAATAATGCCTTATACTTCTCGTAAAATACACCTAGAACAATCCCTATGAAACCTGAGTAAAGTAGAAATGAAATAAAAGTGAACAAGCTCTCGTATCTCCAGTACCACACAACATGCCAGAGAATGAAGAGAATGAATGATGATGTTAAGATTCCCTTAAAAACTCCGTATCTACGCACGAAAACTTCCTGTAAGAGGCCTCGAAATAAAGTTTCCTCCCCAAGACCAACCATAAATGCGAATGGGATTATAGCTATTAATGCACGAACATTAATTATCAGTTTAGAACCAAGTAAGATTGATGTTACCCAGATAGGCGCTAGCATTGATACAAACATCACAAAGTAAATCAAAACGCCTAATATAACATCTCTCAGTGAGTCACCACTAGTATATTTGATCTGAATACCGCAATACAAAGCTACAATAAATGCTATAGAAAAATCAAAAGCCTTCTCTAATGGGAAACTAGTAAGTATTATTGAAGCTATCTTAACAATTAAAGCTAATAAAAATGCAAGTAGCGATAGAATTATCCAGTTCCTCCTTGTATTTACTTCAATCAAATAATGCTTCCTTAAATAATGCATGTGGAAAATAGCTAACAGACCTAGAACAGGTATAATCACGGTGAAAACTACTGCAGGATTAATGAAAACAGAGATAATTAATGGAATTATACCGTATATAAGGAGGGATAAGACTGCGTGCTTAATTAACATACTAACACCACTCATAAAGAAACTTAATGACTATTTAAATAATATTAATTAACTCACACTGTGTCTTAAACTGGTTCCTGTGAAAAAATTCGTGCATGAAATCTCATAATTATATAAACATATTAAGTAAAAGTCAAAATTATGAGAAGTACTTTATTTCTAGTTGAAAAGAAATTTTAGTAACCACTAGGCATCAGTGTAGACATAAATATTCATTAAAATGAATCTAGAGAGCTATTTAATAGAAAGAATGATTCTTCATGCCGCAAAACCAGCAAGAAATCAATATTACATATAAAAATAATAGGTTTCGCTCTTATAACTTTTTGGGTTGGTAGCTAAAAAGTACGAATTCAATGCCTTCCAGAGCCTCCCAAGGCTCCAAAACATAGAGA
>JALWRR010000057.1 GCA_026993975.1 Promethearchaeati archaeon
CCTGTAATCCATCGCTAATCACTCTGATTTTTTTATCTTGGGAGTATCCTTTGTATTATCTCCCAACCATAATTAATGAACCGTCTTTTTAATTCTTTAATCGTTATAAGTGTTTCATCTAGACTCAATGAAGCCAATTCAAATATTTTCTCTAATCCAGGTTCATAGCCCATTAACCCAGGAATATCGCTTTTCTTCTCTTCTAGAACTCTCTTATATCCCTCCTCGGTCAAAATTATCTTATTAAAATATTCTGGCAGCGCAGAAACCAATCCTATATCTGATGCCTCTAAGCTAATCATGCCTCTTACTGATTTAAGAAGCATTTCGAACAAGCTTAAGTTCTCATACATTATTCTTGTATAAATTCTCTTTAATCTAGCAGCATCTTCTGGATCATATAGATTATAATCCAGGGCGATGCTCGTAATATATTTCCTGTAATGAGATGCAAATTTACCGTAAGTTAATGGTGGACTTCTTCTGGCTTTAGTCATAATCTCGTTAGGCAGTATTACGCCATGAATAGGAGTGGTATGTGTTATGGATCCTCTTATATTTCTTAGATAAAATCTGCAATAGTAAATGCCTGGTCCAATTAATAGAGTGTTTTTCTCTCCTCTGACACCACTCCAAACTTTCTCGTTTGACACAAAAATGATTACTTTACTATCCTCTATTTTCTCTATCTCTCTTCCATTAAATGTCCCCATCCATTTCGAACCAATTAACTCTCTCCAATCATTAAACATAATCATCTTCATACCTTTGATTTGGCTACTCATTATCTCAAGTATCTCATCCTCTATCTCCATTAAGACCCTATCAACAGTGGGTAATAAACGCGAGACTAATGCTTCTTCCTCCTCGCCCTTCAGGACTTCATTGAAAAACCAATCAATCTCTTCAGCTAGTAATCCGTAATCCTCCATAAGTATCTCTCTATTCGAGATATTTTGCGAGAACGCGTCTCTAAGAACTTCCAGTACATGTCGTTTCTTACTTAACACTAGTAATCTTTCTTTTACTTCCTCCTCTTTCATGCCACACACACAACTTAGTTATCTAGTGTTTTAAGCATTTTTATTAAAATTTAAATTCTTATCATACTATGATTGCCTCAATGTATCGTAGAATTTTAACTTTCCCGATAAACAAAGTGCGATATGTACTTAACTTAATATTTTATAAATAATTTAGATGCTCTATTGTCTAAGTTGAGCGTTTATGAGTATAGATTATTGGTGAGAACTAATGCCAAAATACCATGCGCCTAGGAGAGGATCACTTGGATTCGTTAGGAAAAGAGCTAGCAGGATATATCCTAGAGTATCATCCTGGCCTAAAATTAGTGAAACTAAGTTATTAGGATTCCCAGCATATAAAGTCGGTATGCTCTCGATCCAGGAAATCTATGAGAGACCCGGTAGCATTTTTCATGGAATAAAAAGAGTTATCGCTGCTACTGCATTGGAGACCCCTCCAGTAAGAGTCATTGGTATTAGAGGTTATAGGTTAACTCCATATGGACTCGTAACGGTAACTGAAGCATGGACTACTTCACTAACTGATTTTGAAAAAAAGTATTTGTCTAGAAGAGTTACATTACCTAAGAAAAATGATGAACAGGTATTTAACAAACGCATAGAACTATTATCAAATTTAGCTGAGAATAACAAATTAGACAAAGTGAGAGCGATCATTAGAACTAGACCAGAGTTGACTGGGATAGGTAAGAAAAAGCCCGAGCTATTAGAGGTAGAGATTGGTGGAGAGATAATTGACGCGGTTAAGTACGCTATAGATATACTTGGTAAAGAAATAAGCATTAATGATGTATTTTCTCCTGGAGAATACGTAGATGTAATTGGTGTTACAAAGGGATATGGATTCCAGGGTGTTGTTAAGCGTTTTGGCGTAAAGATTCTACCACCAAAGAAAAAGAAAACTAAGAGGGCAGTCGGTTCACTAGGACCTTGGACCCCTGGAAGAGTAATGTGGACTGTGCCAAGATATGGCCAATTAGGTTTCTTTAAGAGAACTGAATATAACAAGCAGATAATGGCAATTATTGACGCTGAAAAAGCTGATAACTTTAATCCGAAGGGTGGATGGATCCGATATGGAATAATAAGAAATAGCGCAATTATATTACGGGGATCTGTTCAAGGCCCTCCTAAACGAATGTTACTCCTTAGACATGCAATAAGACCTAAGAGAAAGCCGTTCAAGCCAACCATCTTAGGTGTTTACTACTCAAAAGAGAAGATTAATATCCCTCTAGAATAAGTTAGGTGAATCACCAATGAAAACAAACGTGTTTGATATCTATGGAAATAAAATTGAAGAAATAGAGTTACCAGAGATTTTTAATTATCCAGTACGCCCAGATCTCATATTACGAGCCTACCTCGCAATATACTCCAAAAAATTCCAGCCCAAGGGAAAAAGCCCAGCTGGAGGAAAGAAATATGTCGTTGAGAGCCCAGGTACAGGATACGATATGTCACGGGTCTCTAGAACAGGAGGCGGTTTCGGGACGACAAGATTCGTAGCTCTAGCGGTTGGTGGAAGAAAAGTAAGAGCTCCTAAATCTGACAAAGTAATTATCGAAAAAATCAATAAGAAAGAGAAAATTAACGCGCTTAAAAGCGCTATTGCTGCTACTGCCGATCCAGTACTAGTTCAAATGCGTGGACATAGACTAGGAGATGTCAAGTCACTACCAATAGTTGTTTCTGATGATCTCGAAGAAATAGCTAAGACGCGTGAAGTAATAGATGCACTAGTTAAGCTTGGGATTGAGGAAGACTTATTGAGAGTGAAAGAAGGGAAGAGAATACGAGCTGGTAAGGGGAAAAGGCGTGGAAGGAAGTATAAAAGGAAGAAGGGTCCATTGATAATTGTTTCTAATCCTAATGCTCCTATTATTAGAGCTGCAAGGAATATTGAAGGCGTTGATGTTGTTCCTGTGAATAAATTAAGTGTTATTCATCTCGCGCCGGGAGGATTCCCAGCGCGGTTAACTATTTGGACGAAGAGCGCGATTATGAATATTCAGGAAAAAATTAATGAAACATGGCAACGTTTAGTAAATAAGTATAAAAAGAATTTAGCTAAGGAAGCTCTATGATAGTGGTGATCTAGAATGAGCAAGGCAACTAAATCTGTTACGATCCTTGATCCAAGCAAGATAATTAAGAAAGCTATTGTTACTGAAAAAGCTATAGACATGATACAGAGGGAAAATAAACTTGTTTTTGAGGTTGATAGAAGAGCAAATAAACACATGATAAAACGCGCAGTTGAGAGGCTTTTTGATGTCGAGGTAATTAAGGTTAATACAGTAATTACTACTAAAGGAAAGAAAAAAGCAATCATTAAGTTAGCGAAAGAGTACTCAGCTTTTGATATAGCGTCTAACCTGGGGATACTATAGGTATTCTCTAATACAAAAACTCTTTTTAAGTAAATATTAACTTGAATTAACGAGATTTCTCTAATGATTACAGAAAGGAAATGCGTCCTTTCAGGGTGTATATATGACTCAAAAAATTATTATAGAAACCTTACCGACGCTACTTGATTATAGCACTCTAGAAATTAGCAGGATATTAGGGAAGATAAATAGTGTGTCGCGTTATTCTGATTCATTATTCTTTATTGACTCTGATAATTTGACTCATGATTTAGTTATGTTGACTCTTTTTAGCGAGACAATAACAAAATTCTATCTATTTCTTGGTTCATGGGATATAACTAGTGAAAACGATTTATATAATAGTGCTTTGGAAGTTCAGTGGAGTGAATTAATACCAGAGGGCGCTTCTTTCGCTGTTCGACCAGTAGTACAAGATAAAAAACAAATAAGCGTGATAGGTAAGCATGTTGGCCAAGCAGTTATTGATTCTTATTATAAGGATACTAAAAGAAGATTGAGAGTAAATCTCTCTAACCCAGATATTGAAGTATTTGCTTGGTTGCAAGATAATAAGTTATCTTTAGGTCTTGATTTATGTGGAGATAGATTGAATAATGATCAGGAAATCTTAGCTAGAGTGACCTTACTTTCTACGAAGTGGAATGAGAAATCAAACTTTGGTGAGATAATATACTCAGGAATCAGTACATCTGCACTAAGATTTGCAACTAGAAGTGCGCATAGAACTAAGTTAAAATCACGCAGATTTATAGTATTACCTTTCATAGATAGAGAAACTATTCTCGAACTAGCTAGAAGAAACTGGCGAATTAATATTGACGCAAAAATAAATTGCTATGAGCTAGAAGGTAGAATAAATCTGATTAAACAAATTGATCCCGAAGTGAGAAAAATCGCTATTCATGGCATTGAAGAGCTAGCCAATAGTGATGATGAGTACTTTGCTTCAAATTTACTATTGGCCATAGAGAAAAAGAATGAGCAATTAGCTCTAGTAGAAAAAATCTTTAATTCATTAAGAAATAATGATAATTGGCGAGCGCTCACAATACTCGCTCGAGAAGACGTATTAAATCAGATTCAATTAAATATAAATATAGAGAGAATAGAAAATAGTATAATTTTTAAAGGAATAAGATCAAGAATGGTAACATATATTCGTTGAAAATGGGCTGGTGATATCTAGATGGCTGCTAGCGACAGTGTTCAAAAAACATCAAGAATGAGAGAGAAAATTGTTTTGATGTCTGGGAAAAGGAAAAGTGCAATCGCTAGAGCGGTAATAAAGCGAGGAAATGGAGTGGTTAGAATTAATGGGAGAAGATTAGAAAGCATCGAAAATGAGTGGGTGAGAGCAATCATAGAGGAACCTTTAATGCTAATAGGCGATTTGAGGAAAAAAATCGATATACGAGTGAGAGTACATGGAGGAGGCGTATCGGGACAAGCTCAAGCGGCAAGGATAGCTATTGCCAGAGCTATCGTGAAGTATTTTGAGGATCCCAAGATAGAGGAAGTATTTAGGCAATATGATCGCTACATGCTTGTTGGAGATCCTAGGAGAAAAGAAATGAAGAAGTTCGGAGGGCCAGGTGCAAGAGCTCGATTCCAGAAAAGCTATCGTTAGATCTCTAAATTTTTACTTACCTTTAAGCGCGCGAAGCGTTTTAACTTGTATAATCAAGTCATTAATTTCCTCTAAATCCTTTTTCCAATTCCCCCACGTAATTACGTAATGTCCCCTACGAGACCTCTCTAGGAATTCTTCAACATTTATGTCAAGTAGCTTAACTTCTAGTTGAGTAGATTCAAAACTAGGTTCATAGGATCTCAAATCAATTATCTCACCAACCAACGCTTCAAAACGCTCTGTCGCTGGATCAATAGTAAAAAGCGTTACCTTGGTTCCAGCATTAACTGTTGCTCTGACTGAGTAAGGTAAGTGCGTTATAGGGTGAGGAATCACTTCCGCTGAAGTCGCCATTGATAAATTAAAGCATGAGTGAGACAAAACTAATGAATTCTCCTTCCTATTTATCTTAGCTACATCAGCTATCCACGAGGATTGGCCCGTTAAGAGTCTTAACAGGAGCATTGCGAATAGAGATAATAAATCTCTCTGACACGCTACTAGAAAGCCATCATTAAGCAGTAAAGAAACTGCAAGACAGGGAGCTACTTGTTTCCTGCGCATAATGTAGTAGCAGTCTAAGCATGCTAATCCCTTAATTTCGCTATAACCATATTTAACCGAAAGATTTTCTAAAGCGATCTTTAGATTTTTATACAGTGAAATGGCGATTCTTTCCTCTTTTGTACCCTTATAGTTTATCTTTAAGGTTGATCTTAATTTTCCTAGTAGTTCATTTAATTCCTTATCAGATAATTCCTTGACAAATCTAGAGAACCTTGCTGGTCTAATTAGTCTGAAATTTGGTTGAACTTTAACGCCAATTGCTGGTGCTAAGAATAATACGTCATATCTTTGCAAGGCCTTATCAACTACATTGAAATAATGAAATAATTTCTCTAGATCATATTTCTCGTATATTATAGGAATATGTACTTCCTTAGACAGAAACTGTATTATTCTTTCCCTAGTGTTTAGCGCGCTTGGTAACGAGTTATATCTGGATAGCGCTAATAATGCAAATGGTTTAATGTTATTTAAATCCGTCAAAAACTCTAGCACGATTCGAGATGTTCCTCCAGTTAGATGAATAATTATAAAGCCATCAAACTTATCTAATATGCGGTTTATTTCTAATGTCAGATCCTCCCAGTTTCTTTCATTCATAACTTCATCCGTAAATACAATGTTAGTATCTTTATTACTATTAATAAGCAATTCCTTAACATGATCTCTTAACTCCATTACCTTAATATTGTCCATCATTTGGGAAGCTATAGGAACTGCTAGTATATTATATCTTGATTGCATAAACTCTACACCATGTTTAAGTATTAATCTTCTCCAACAGATAAATATTTCTTCTCCTTGCTCATTCTCACTATAATTCTTTCTCTCGGATTTATCGAATCTACATGTATCAGGCCATCTATCTCTAATTGCATCAATATCCTATTTATGACTGTGGATGAAGCTTCACCATAAATCTTCTTTAACTCCATTTTCAACTCTTTCTCAGAGACCCTTCCTCCTTTCTTCTCTAATACTTCTAAGATAGCTAACCTGATTGGTTTAGCGAACCATACATAAATACCAGATCTCCTATTCATTTTGCTCAACCCTGGAGAACATGAATTATTTGACTTAATGAATTGTTTTCCTAAATTTTTTATCTATGTAATTGTAATATTTATTTTCACTTTACTGAACTAAAGTTCATTGAAATATCTTTCGGTGATTTTGAATGATTAGTGATCTAACTGGAAAAAAAGTTTATCTTGAATCTGGCGATTACGTAGGTGTTATTGAAAATATCTTTGTAGATGAATTAGGATACACAATCGCAGTAATTAAAACTGATTTCGGGGAAATGCCAGAAGTAAGAGTTAATGTTATAACACTGAAGAAAATTAAGAGAGGAGGAGAAGATAGCTATGTTCTTAAATCACCGCCATTAAAATTGGTTGAACTTATAAAAGAGAAAAAACGCGAAGAAGAAATCAGGAGGATCGAGCA
>JALWRR010000058.1 GCA_026993975.1 Promethearchaeati archaeon
ATTGAGACGTGCTGGTTATGTGGTGAGGCTTAAGAAGCGTTATAAAGAAAAATAGTGATAAAGGCTAAAATAGTCTGTAATGGTTCAGGACACTGGCGATCCATAGTCTTAAAAATACATCAATAAGTAATAGATACTCATCTCTGCCATTAATCGCTTCCTTAGGGGAAAACTTTGTGAAATTCGTTAGAGAAGTACTTTATCTCTCATCAGAACATTATCTAGACAATGAACATCGCACACCAAAACCAAATATAAATAGTCCAATACTCTACTATAGATGGATGAGAGGGGTAGGTTACGGGTCTGTGGATGCTTATGATAGCGTTAATTTAGCGGGATTTGTAACGATAAGGACCCATACTACTACTCAACAAGAAACATCTGTTAGTATTGATGTGAACATTACTCTCGCTATTAACGAGTATATCGGTGTCCACATAAACAAAATTATTCGCTCCAAGTATTCGCTTAAGTATGAGCTATATTACATTGATGATAATGGCAGATTGTGGTTCATGGAGAGTGGTGATTTGAGTCTTATAAAGGAGGGTAATGGTTTTGATGTCTGGAGGTACTCGGATAATTTATCTAGTGGGAAATATAAAATAAAGATCTATGCTGTAGGAGACTATATTAATGCTGGGCTATACTTGCAGAAATCTCTCTCAGTCACCATTACGGTAACTAACTTCTCACCGCCACCATTCTAATAATCATTCACACAGAATGATTGTATAAAGGGAAGAGATTGGTGACTTAGGCTTGAAACGCGCGATACTAGTAGTTATCATAGTACTAGACATAACGTTAGTAGGTCTGCTGACGTACCCATACATCATGATGAAACCCAGAGAGAAAGAAGAAGCCTCAATAGTAAGCTCTAACCCAATATTGCTGTGGAGGTACGGAATAAGACAACACTTCCGCTCTTCACCAGCTTTAGGCGATGTTAATGCGGATGGGAAACTAGAAGTAGTCGTTGCTGGCAATGATGGTAATATCCATGTTCTTAACGGCGAGAATGGATCACTACTATGGAACCGCACAGTCGGGGAATGGGTAATCTCCTCGCCCGCCTTAGGCGATATTGATAGTGATGGAGGGTTAGAAATAATCATTGGCAGTGATGATAGCAACGTATACGCCATCAACGGCGAAGACGGATCACTACTATGGAACTATACCACTGGGAAAGGCATAGCTTCATCTCCCGCCCTAGGCGATATCGATTCAGATGGGAGACTAGAAGTAGTCATCGGAAGCCTAGACAACAACGTATACGCCATCAACGGCGAAGACGGATCACTACTATGGAACTATACCACTGGGAAAGGCATAGCTTCATCTCCCGCCCTAGGCGATATCGATTCAGATGGGAGACTAGAAGTAGTCATCGGAAGCCTAGACAACAACGTATACGCCATCAACGGCGAAGACGGATCACTACTATGGAACTATACCACCAGTTTCTTAATCGATTCATCTCCCGTATTGGGGGATATTAATAGTGATAGGGAACTAGATGTCGTGATTGGTAGTGGTGACAGCAATGTATACGCCATCAACGGCGAAGACGGATCACTACTATGGAAGTACTCTACCTGGGGTAGCGTTTATTCTACTCCTGCCTTAGGTGATATTGATGGTGATAAGCGAATAGAAGTAGTTGTGGGTAGTGATGATGGATACTTATACGCTCTCGATTTTGATGATGAATATAATTCAGGTTTTTTAGTCTACTGGGCCTGCTTTGGAGGCGATACGGACCACACTAGTAATTTGGCTTTTATTGATCAAGATATGGATTATCTCGCGACCTGGAATGAGAAAGAGATTGGTACTAATCCGACAAATAGAGATAGTGATGGTGATTCTATGCCAGATGGCTGGGAGGTTCATTATGGTTTGAATCCATTGGACCCTAGTGATGCTACTTTAGATAATGATGAGGACAAGTTAAGGAATTCTGAGGAATACCTATACGGTACTGATCCAAATAATCCAGATACTGATGGGGATGGCTTACTTGATGGATGGGAACTTGATGCTCGAACTAATCCATGTAACCCAGATACAGATAGTGACGGTATCATTGATGGTAGTGATTTCTTGCCGACGATTAATAATTGGTTTGTTCTAGTTATCTTACTACTAATCTCCGTTTTCTCTGCTTTGTTTCTTTGGTTTAATCGTCGATTCTCTAGCTAGTTTTTTATTTGCAATTTATTCATTTTACTAATTGTTGTATGACTTCTTCTCTGTTGACGTAGGTTCCACAGTACTCGCATTGTAGTTTTAGTGGGTTCCTGCTTATTACTTTGAATCTAGGCTCTATTTGCTCTCTCCTGGTTATGCATGTTGGGTTCGGGCAGCTTATTATTCCTCTTATCTCATCCGGGATACTTACCCTGAATTTCTTAACCACGGCGTAGTCCTTTATTATGTTTATTGTTGCTGTCGGTGCTACTAACGCCACCTTATTTACTTCCTCCGGCTTCAGCTCTTTCCCCTCTATCTTCAAGATATCTTTTTTCCCTAATTTCTCGCTTTCAACGTTCATTACCATTGCTATTACGTTTTCCTCTTTTCCTTTTATCCCGAGGATCTGCATAACTGTTAACGCTAGTCCAGCGGGAATGTGATCTATGACTGTTCCTTCCTTTATCCTTCTTACTCTTAATGATTCATTACTCATTCTCTATCACTATGATTATTAAACCAAAAAATAGAAATATTAATCCTGTTTAAAATCATGTACATTAGTGTTATGTGTTTGGTGGATGTAATGAGTCATGTAGATACGAGTAAATGGCCTAGTGCTTGGAAGAGATTCATGTACAGGGGTTATACTCTGGAGGAATTAATCAAGATGCCTTTCGATAAATTAATTGAGATAGCTCCATCTAGGATAAGGAGAAGTTTGAAGAGAGGGTTTACGCCAGAGCAAAGAAAGTTCCTAGAGAAACTACGTAAGTACCCCAAGAAGGTTATTAGGACTCATGTTAGGGACATGATCATTATACCCGAGATGATAGGTAGGAAAATAGCTATTCATAATGGGTTAGAATTCGTTACTGTTAGAATAACGCCACCAATGCTGTTTCATTATCTAGGTGAATTCGCTCCAACAAACAAGCCTGTACAGCACTCATCTCCAGGTAAAGGCGCGACTAGAGCATCTAAATTCGTAGCTAAGAAATAGGTTTCATCTTTTTATTTCTCGATACGCATATAGATTCTTAATGGGTGGCCTTAATGAGTCTCAATACACTTTGGATCAATGTGAAGAAGATATGGGAGAACGGGAGAGGCTATGAGTTGAGAGAGATACTAGAGGAGACTAATGAATCTAAGATAGCTATATTCACTAAGGATCAAGCGGTTGCGTTTGTGTATGTGACTACTAAACAGGTTTCTGTTCAAAGCATCAAAAAGATATTGAAAATGGCTGAGGAAAACAAGAGTAGTGAGGTTATGGTGGCTACTACAGGTAAAGTTACTCCTCAGGCTCTAGAGATAGGTAAGCAGAATAATGTTGAGTTTATTCATAAGAGAGCTCCTCTATTATACATTTTTGATCACTGGCTTGTTCCAGAGCATAGAGTTCTAAGCAAGGAGGAGGCTAGGGAGATTATAGAGAGGTACGCTGGTGGTAACCCTGAACTCTTACCTAAGATTCTAGTTAGTGATCCAGCTGTTAGGATTCTTAGAGCTAAACCTGGAGACATCATAGAGATACGTAGGAAAGTACCTCCTAAAGAGGAGTTAATCAAGAAGTATGGTAAGAAGTTTGGTGAGTATGCTTATGAAGTACTTAAGATGCTGACTCCTGCTGGTGAGGAAGTCACGTATAGGATTGTTATAGAGACTCCTGAGGAATACTTATACTAGATCTATCGAATCACATTAACCTTTTATTGCATTATTTATTCTCATTCTTAAGAATCTAATTAGTTGCATTAACTTTTCAACGGCGAACAAAATGAAAAAGAGATTGATTTTAGCTATAGTATTTTCATTGATGATTATTTCATCAATGCCAGGAATATCAGCGATAGAGAAAAGTAATGCACGTGACTTTAGTTATAGCGCTCTTACACCTCCAACGAACCAAGTGGTGTTCGTTTACTTCAATGGTGGGGCCCCAGTTTACACTAAAGCTCAATTAAAGACGTTCTTGGACAATGTTCTTGAGCCATTCACTGTGAAGGAAATTACTAGTATTGATACCTACGACAAATTAGAGAATGCCACAGTGCTATTGCTTTTGGGTCAGACTGATTTATCATCAATCAATATGCATGTGTTGACTCAATTCTTGAGAGAAGGAGGTTCCCTACTAATCGCTTTACCCCCAGATAATTTCTCTACATTTGATTCAGTGCTAGATTTATTCGCGTTAAAAACGCTTGGAAAGGCGTTAGATAACTCCTCTTATTATGAGAATAAGACAAATATTATTGTGAATGACTCATACATGATTAAGGAGCACCCATTAATTAGAAGCGTTCTAGGTAATGTCAGTAAGGTAGTTATACCTGACGGAATTGGCTTAGCAAAGAGTGAGAAAGAACCACGAATAAATGCTACTTTTGAATCATATTCGCTTATGTGGGGTCTAAACACAACATTCATTGATGAGAACGGTAATGGGAAGTGGGATAAGAACGAGCTATCTGGATCAAATATATCGCTGATTCATATAGTTGAGACGTGGTACGGTGGGAGAATCGTCATATTATCTTCAATCGAGATGATAACTGATAACTTCTTACTTAACCCAGAATTCGATAACCTAATACTTTGCAAAGCTCTAGCTTACTGGTTAGGTAACCAGATAGGATATATATCTATTCGAGACATCACAGCTAACCCAACTTTCCTGGACATAACTAGGGACAAACTAGAGATTAATGTGACCGCCAGAGTTACGAATGAGAACAATGAGACGCTAAGCCAAATTCAAGTGAACGCGTGTTTAGTTAGATTAAACGAAATCGTTGTTAGTGCTGGCGCAATCTCTATTGATGATGAACCAGTCTATAAGGCTAGATTAAATGTAAGTAATGTTAAACCTGGTGTCGCTTATATTTATGTAATGGTTTACAAGAAGTACTATGGTTACTTCTGGGCTAGAGGTCCAGAAATCACCTTATATAAGCCACCAGTTAATATAATTAGCAATAATACGTTAGCGTTGATTCTCGGCGGCCTTATTCCCTTAATCACTGTAGTTGCTCTAGCTATATATATTCTCCCAGAATACATGAAGAAGAGGCGAGAGTTGAAAGAGATAGAGGAAAAAGTTAAGAAAAAGTAATCTATTTTCTCTCCTTTTCCCTCGCCTTCTTTAGTATTTCTGATATTTTTACTTCGCGCTTCTTTTTCTCCATCTTTCTACGTCTCTTCTCATCTATCCTAACGGCGATCGGGTATAGCGCTATAATTGGTATGCTTCCAATTAACAGGTAGATGTGTAGTGGATGCATCTGTTTTCTCTCCTCTAAAACCCATCTATCTAGGTTCAGTAACCATTTAATCAAGTTATATGAGAACTGGAAGTCCTCAGGAATACTCATCCATGGTGAGCCATATGGTGACGAGATATTAGTTAAAACTTCCCCGAACCCGATCACGGTTAGCAATCCATAACTTATCTTTCTCGCTACAAATACGTTGTAGCCTGAATTATTGTAACTAACCTGCATCTTATTATTCACTCTATATGCTGTTGATCCTGTTTTTATTGCGTAGGTATTGTTTTTTTGCCTAAAATTAATTGAACATGAACTCACTTTTATGGAACCATTAACATTTTGAAATAGTTCTCCTAATTCCTCATCAGCATTACTCTTGTTTAAGTAAATAACGCTTCCATCCCCATTAATATCGTCCCTTATTAAATCTCCAGAACCAGCTTCATAGTAGAGGCTAATGTCCTGCTTCATGTATATTAGTAAGTCATTAAGATACGATACATCTGGTTTTGAACCGATTCCGATATCGAATGGAGCCCCTAGGATTAGTACGCTTCCCCCAAATTTTATATAATCAAGTAATACTTCCCCTTCCTCACTAGTGTATGAGACAGAGCCATTAGTGGGGGGTATAATAAGCAGATCTATCCCTATTACAGTTGATGAGTTTATCTTTCCTTTAACGGAGTATACATTTATGTAAACCCCTTCGCTCATATAGAGAGTCTCATTAAACTTAGTTAGGAAGCTTGCTAGTTCCTTATATCCGAACACATTACCATGTCCCTCATCAATAACGATTATGAACCTATTCCTCGTATAACTCTTGGCTCCACTCTCACTCCTAACTAGACTCATGTTTATTGGTGCTAGCAGTAATATCGCTATAAGAATTATTAACGAGAACTTAACTAGGTTCGTTCTGATATCATTCAACTCTTGATCCCTCGAACCTACTCATAGTACCTCTTAAGTATCTTTCCCATAATCTTGGCTTTCCCACCAGTTGGTTCAGCTAAGACTGCTCCACACACATGGCACGTAACTTTAATTGATGCATGAGAAAAAACTATTTGCTTATTAGAGCATTGAGGGCATTGAACAAGCAGGAAATATGATTTTGGTTTTGGAGCTAATTTAGCTAGTTTATCTTCTCTTGCCATTATTAATCACCATACGGTCAGATATTCTTTTTCTACATACTTCGTATTCCGTGGATCACCTCTTCATCATTCCCCGGGGGACTTATCTCTTATAATTTTTCAGATACGGTATTCCTTAATAAAGGTTAGCTTGTTTTTCCGTTTTTATATGGATTAAATAACGATATAGATTTACATTTTTAAATCCATTTATTATTGAATTGAACTAGCAAATTTTCTAGTGCGTGTTATGAAATGAAGATGGCTGTTATTGGAGATGAAGTTTTCGTTAGAATGTTTGAGCTTGTTGGAGCCATTGGTTATATAGCTGAAGATGATGAAGCTGCATTATCGCAATTAGAGAAGATCATTGAGAATAAGGAGTATGGAATCATAATACTTCCTGAGAGATACGTTGATTTAACGAAAACGTATCGTGAAAGAATGCTTAGGGAAGATAAGTATTACCCATTATTCGTTTTTCTTCCAGATCACACTGGAGTTAAAGAGAAGAGAATCGAAGAACTTAAGAAATTAATTTCAATGGCAGTTGGTATAGAGTTAAAATTGTAGGAGGGGTGATATAAACGTCTATAAGCGTCCTTGTTGAAGCCGAATTAGAAGCTATGAAACGTATTGAAGAAGCAAAAAATAAGGCCAAAATGATAATAAAGGAGGCGGAGGAAAAAGCTAGGGAAATAAAGGATATAAACAAAATAATGCAGAGAGTTCAGGAATACATCATGGAAGAAGAGAAGAAGTTAAAGAAAGAGGCTGAGGAAATCTACAAGTCGTATCTAAAAGAGATTGATAAGGTGAAAAACATTCCGTTAAGCAAGCTTAATGAAGTATCAGACATGATTGTTAAGGAGGTTTTGGGCGTTGAGCGATGATATTAAAGCTTTTATAGATGAGATTAATAGGAGAACCGAGGAAGAGGCTGAGAAAATTATTTCTGATGCTGAAGAAAAAGCAAGGGAGATAATTAAGCAAGCTGAGGAAGAAGCAAATAAGATTTTTCAGCATGAGGCGAGTTCTAGACTAAAACTTTTGAGAAGAAGAATCATTGGTAAAGCTGAGATGGATGCTAGAAAGGAATTAATAAAGGCTAAGAACGAGATTCTCGAGAAGATATATCAGCTCTCTCTACAAAAGCTCGAGCAGGTAGCACGGGGAACCTCCGAGATAAATTATAGTGAAGTATTAACCCGGCTTATCGAAGAAGCTATTATTAGCCTTGATGAGGATGAAGTTCTAATAGAGGCAAATGAGAGAGACAAGGAATACTTATCAGTTAACTTGCATAGGATTGAAAACGAGCTGTCTCAAAGACTGAGTAGGAATATTAAGTTGAGATTATCTGACAACACGATAAATGTGCTGGGAGGAGTAATCGTCTATAATCCATCAAGAACAAAGATATATAATAATACTCTAGAAGGGAGATTAAACATCGTTTTCCAGAGGTATAGGAACATACTTGGTAGATTCTTGTTTAAGTGAATATAAAGAGGTGGTTATGCAATGCAGGAAGCAGGAAGAATAATTAGGGTTAACGGCCCATTAATATTAGCTAGAAATGTCCCTAGAGCAAGAATAGGAGATGTAGTGCATTTAGGCAATGAGAAATTAATCGGTGAGATAGTTAGAATAAAGGAGGATATTGTGGCGATCCAGTGCTACGAGGACACAAGCGGTCTCAAACCAAGGGAACCAGTTATTAACACAAATGAACCGCTAGTCGCTGAACTTGGTCCAGGCTTATTAGGCCAGATCTTCGATGGATTAGAGTTCTCTGAGATAAAATTACACGAGGTATACGGACCGTTCATAAAGAGAGGTGTTAAGATAGAGAAACTTGATCGAAAAAAGAAGTGGGAGTTCGTTCCCAAAGTTAAGGTTGGAGATGAAGTGACTTCTGGTGATGTATTAGGTATCGTCCAGGAAACCCCATTAATAGAACATAGAATACTAGTGCCGATACCTCTAGAAACCTATAAACCAATAGAGGGAAAAATCAAGGAGATCTATGAAGGAAAATTCAATATAACAGAAACAATAGCTGTTATAGAGACAAAGGAAGGAAAAACATTAAATATCAGCATGCTACAGAAATGGCCTGTCAGAATACCAAGACCATACAAAGCTCGACTAAAGCTAGAGGAACCGCTAATAACTGGGCAGAGAGTAATCGATACATTCTTCCCAATAGCGAAGGGAGGAACAGCAGCCATACCTGGAGGCTTTGGTACGGGAAAAACAGTCACCTTACAGCAACTGGCTAAGTGGAGCGATGCTGACATAATCATATACATTGGTTGTGGTGAGCGAGGAAATGAGATGGCTGATGTAATTGATAAATTCCCGAAGCTAAGGGATCCCAGAACAGGTAGATTACTCATCGAGAGATCAGTGTTCATAGCGAATGTAAGTAATCTCCCAGTATACGCTAGAGAATCAAGCATATACCTAGGCGTGACCATTGGTGAGTACTTCCGGGATCAAGGCTACAGCGTCGCTATCATGGCGGATTCCACGTCGCGATGGGCTGAAGCTCTGAGAGACATTTCTGGAAGGTTAGAGGAGATCCCAGCGGAAAGAGGGTTCCCCGCTTATCTAGCTGAGAGAATAGCTGAGTTCTATGAGAGAGCTGGTCGCGTAGTTACATATGGAAAAGATAATAGGGTAGGATCTCTAACAATTATGGGTGCTGTCTCTCCACCTGGTGGTGACTTTAGTGAACCTGTGACCTCGATTACTCTCAGATTCGTAGAGACGTTATGGGCTCTAGATAAGGAGTTAGCTTTTAAGAGGCACTTCCCAGCAATCGACTGGCTAATGAGCTTGTCCAAGTATCATGCAGCATTAAGGAAGTATTGGGAGCGTATAGATCCTGATTTCGCTGCTTTGAGGGAGAAAGCTATTTCATTGCTGGAGGAGGCATCCAAGATAGAGCAGATAGCTAGAATTGTTGGGGAGAAATCGCTTCCAGAAGATCAGAGATTAGTGTTATTGGCTTCAGAAATCATTAGGGAGGGATTCCTTGTTCAAAACGCATTCCACCCAGTTGATACATTCTGTCCTCCAGAAAAACAAGCTAGAATGCTTAGAGCTATCATGGAGTTCTACAATCTTACTTACCCGCTTGTTGAAAAAGGCGTTCCCGTTGAAATGATTAGGGGGCTTAAAGTGAGTTTCACTGTTCCTGGAAGAGAGAGTGAGGAGGAGTTATCGCTAATAATGCTGTTGGAGAGAATGAAAGAGTGGAGTGATGTTGGCAAGATAGATGAGCTTAGAGTAAAAATGAAGGAAGCTATAAGGAAACTTGCAGAAGAGTATGGTTTATGAGGTGTTAGGAATGGATAAAGCAGGAATAGTTTATAAGACCGTTAGCGAGATTAGAGGCCCCCTACTCGTAGTGGAGGGAGTTAGAGGAGCAAAGTATAACGAGCTAGTTGAAGTGAGATTACCGGATGGAAGAGAAATGATTGGAAGCGTTCTAGATACGCATGAAGACAAAGCTATAGTCCAGGTTTTTGGGAGAACAGAAGGATTAGAGCTAAACGCCAGTGTTAGGTTAACTGGCGAAGTAGTTAAAATCCCATTATCCAATGACTTGATTGGCCGAGTGTTCAGCGGTAGCTTTGAGCCTCTTGATAATTTACCACCCCCAGTTGGAGACGAAGAGAGAGAAGTATTCTTCTCAGTGATTAATCCAGCGGCCAGAGAACCTCCAAGCGAGTTTATACAAACAGGAATATCCGTTATAGATGGAATGAACTCCCTTGTCAGAGGCCAGAAACTACCTTTCTTCTCTGAAGCTGGATTGCCTCACAACGTCATAGCTGCTCAAGTAGCTAGACAAGCAACAATACCTGGGAAAGAAGAAGACTTCGCTATAGTTTTCGTTGCTATGGGTATAAAGCATGAGGAATTCGCTTATTTCAGAAAGGAATTCGAGGAAACTGGCGCGTTAAATAGAGCTGTCATGATTCTTAATCTAGCTGAGGACCCAGTTATAGAGAGGATAATTGCACCTAGAATAGGTTTAACTATAGCTGAATACCTGGCATTCGAGCACGACATGCATATTCTAGTCATATTAACAGACATGACAAACTACGCGGAGGCCTTGCGCTCTATCTCAGTCGCTAGAGAAGAAGTCCCCGCTAGAAAAGGTTATCCTGGTTACCTATATACTGATTTAGCTACTATATATGAGAGAGCTGGAAAAGTAAAAGGCAAGAAGGGTAGCGTTACTTTAATGCCGATTCTCACGATGCCTGGGGGCGATATGACTCATCCAGTACCCGATCTAACAGGATACATTACTGAGGGACAGCTAATACTCGATAGAGAACTAAATGCTCGCGGTATATACCCACCAATAAACCCGCTCCCATCACTATCTAGGTTAATGAAAGATGGTATTGGTGTCGAAAAGGTCGGAGATGAAATCATCGTTAAGACGCGTGAAGATCATCCTGATGTAGCAAATCAGCTTTATATGGCTTATGCTGAGGGTGTTAAAGCTCGCGGTTTAGCGAGAATTATTGGTGAGATAGGTTTATCCGAGCGCGAGAGACTATACCTTAAATTCGCGGATAAATTCGAGAGAAAGTTTATTAATCAAGGAGTTTACGAGAATCGTTCAATAGAGCAAACTCTAGAGATTGCCTGGGAGCTACTGGCTGAGCTTCCCGAAGAAGACTTAATCAGGATAAAGGAGTCAAATATCAGGAAGTACCATCCGAAATATAGATCTAAGCAGAGTTTATCATAAAACCCTCTTAACATGCTTTATCTAAATCTACTTCTTCTCTATTTTTCTTAGCTTCATATAGAACTCGATAAGTATCTTTGTCACTTCACTATTCTTGTTTAAATAAAATATGCGCGCTTTCTCGCTCCCAGGTATAAACTTTATTATGCCTAAGTCACTTAGAATACTTATTCTCGAAGAAATAGCGCTCGGCGATGAATCTATGAGCTTGGCCATCCTGCTTATAGTGAAGTACTCGTTAGGCCGCTTCAATAATTCCTCTATGATTCTAACTTGTGTGGGTGTTCTAAATATCGCGTAGAGACTCAAATCCATTTTCATTACCTATTGTTCAATTAATTGGATTTAACTTCATTTTAATTGATAGTTGATTAAAAATATAAATTTCTTCCTAAGATTTATCGAGATCGGTATCTATTGCTTTTGCACGGTTTTACTCACATCTTTCTTTAACAATTAATCAAAAAATTTTGAAACTCTATTTCTGGTTCATATATACCTCAATAATTGTTGGTGAGGAAATGCTGGAGATATATGTTCTAGCTAATCCCTTGGCTGGTTATAAAAGAGGAATAGTAGTTGCTAGAAAGATATCTAGATTACTTAGAGATAATGGGTTCGATTTCAAGCTTAGAGTAATTAAGGAAAATGAGAGTATTCTAGATGTTATCAGTGAAATCGATGATTCTTTCGAATACTTACTCGTGATAGGTGGGGATGGAACTGTTAGATCCGCTGTTGAGGGATTAATGCTGCATAAGAAGAAGCATAAATTAATCTGTTTTCCTGGAGGAACAGGAAGCGAATTATCAATTTACGCTAATACAACAACAATCAGGAACTTGATTAGAGCTTTGCGCAATAGAAACACTACGAGGATCGATGTATTCCTAGCTAACGTAACTCTGAAAGATGGTACAAAGCTGAATAAATACTTCGTCGCTAATCTACAAATCGGTCATTTCGCTCTAGGTGTCAAGGAAACCCCTCCACTTGCTAAAAGATTATTTTATGGTTCTGGATACATGGTGGGAATATTCAAGGCTATTATTAAGAGGAGAAATAGATTTGCAAGGGTTATGGGAGATAACGAAGAGATCTTTTCTGGTAAGATATACGCGATTCACTTAGGTAATGTTCCTACTACTAGAGGAGGAATACTTATAGCTCCATTAGCGGATCCAGCGGATTCATTAATAGATATGATGCTTGCGAAAGCCTTGAGCAGAATGGAGGCGCTTTCAGCGTTACCAAGCGTTCTTAATGGGGAACATCTATCTCATCCAGCGGTTATCTACAAGCAATTTCATAGAATTTATATCATTAGTGAGGGGGATCATTTAGCGATAGATGGTGAGTACTTGGGGAATTTTGAGAAAGTAACAGTTACGCACGCTGGTAAGATTGATTTGCTATGGAATACATCATGAATTAACCAACGTAGTAATATCTACCTAGAGCTTTTTGCTCCCTGTCTAACCTGCTTCCAGGCTTATTTATTCTCGGTCTACCCGTATGTTTATCCCTCCTAAAAGTAATACCAAGTTCCTTAAGGAAGAGATTCATTCCATCCAGCATGTTAAATGGACCGATCGCCATTCCCTCTTTACCCGGCTCTCCCTTAAACACTAGCATTCTATCAGCTATATAATCAACAACTATTATATCATGCTCAACCACTAGTATTGTTACGTTATTTGTCTCCGCTAGAGTTCTTATTGTCTTAGCTATCCAAAATCTATCCTCTGCAGAGATATACGCGGATGGCTCGTCAAGCAAGTATAGATCAGCCTTCTTAGCTAGAGCGCATGCAATAGCTACTTTCTGTAATTCTCCTCCACTAAGCTCGTCTAGGGGCATGTCTATGATCCTATCTAATCTGAATGGATTATATACATAGGTTCTAAACCACTTATCGCTTAATGCTTTCTTATTAACCTGCTCTATTTTTTCCCTAACAGTTAACCATTCCTCATCTCCAGTAAACTCACTCAGGTACTGTGGCTTATACGATATAACTAAGTTCTCTGCTCCCTCGAATTTAGCGTCATTATCAGGTTTCATTATTCCAGCCAGTATCTTTACGAATGTTGTTTTCCCTATACCGTTTGGACCAACAACCCCGATAACTTCCCCTTTCCGTAATTCTCCTGGCTCAATATTTAATTTAAATGACGGAAACCTCTTCTCTATCCTAGAATACCTAATTAATACTTCCCTATCAATGGTGGAATCCTGCGTAGCCCATAGCTTAAACCTTATTGGCACTTCCCTGAACCTAACGTTCTCATCTGGTACATAGCCGTCCAGGAAGATATTGATTCCTTCTCGAACACTGTGAGGTTTTGAGACTATTCCGTAAGCGTTAGGTTCTCCATAATAAATATTAACCACATCACTGATATAATCTAGTATTGCTAGATCGTGCTCCGCAACTAGTACATAGGTTTGCTTCTTCGTGACTAATTCCCTAATAACCCTCGCCACCCTCATTCTCTCTAGAACATCTAGATACGAGGATGGTTCATCGAATAGATATACATCAGCATCTTTCTCAATTGTTACAGCGATAGCTAGCTTCTGGAGCTCCCCTCCACTAAGCTTACTTATGTTTCTATCCAGGAAGTTCCTTAGGTTTAGATCATCTATCACTTTATCAATGATACCTCTCTCATCATACTTCTCCAGTATTTCCTTCACAGTCCCTTTAACCAATCGTGGTATAGCGTCAACATACTGCGGTTTATAAACAACCCGTATTTTTCCACTAGATAATTCGGAAAAGAAATTCTGGAGAGCTGTCCCCCTAAATCTCGTTATTATCTCATCCCATTCAGGAGGATTCTCATAGTTACCCAGGTTAGGTTTCAATAAACCCGCCAGGATTTTCAAGCTTGTTGATTTACCTATAGCATTTTGACCGACAAGACCTACAATCTGTCCAGGCGCAGGCATAGGTAATCTATATAGCGAGAACGCGTTTGGCCCATATCTGTGAACTATTTCCTTCTCTATTGGTGCGGGAAGATTTACAATTATTATTGCTTTAAACGGGCAGTACTTCACGCATATTCCGCAACCAATACATAACTCTTCATTTATCTCAGGAAATTTCGTTTCCTCATTAATCGTAAATACTTCTACCCCTGCTCTCTGCGGTGGGCAAACATGCATGCAAACATAGTTCGATTTATCTGGCCTACACCTATCTGTGTCAATAATAGCTATTCTCTTTGGCTTATTAGTGCTCATTCATGAACCTCCTGAATCAAATCGCTTCTCTAATCTTGTTATTTCTGGTAAGGTAATTAATTATGTCATTCACTATATTTTTAACATCGATTGTTTTTACAGCCATTATGTAAGCTGCTTCTCCATCCGCGTAGTAGTAGGGAATCTTATCAACAATCCTCATGTTGAATTTCTCATACAGCTTAATCGCTGGCTCGTTACTTATTCTAACCTCGAGAAAAATCTCCTCAGCGTCCCTCTTCATCATTGCATCGAATCCTAGGGCTAAGAGTGCGCTAGCTATCCCCCTCTTCCTATACTCCTTTAGGACTCCTATAGAGAATACATGTCCCTTCTTAATTACCCTCTTATTATTCTCAAATAATGAGTAACCCGTATCTATCTTATTCATCATGTATGCAATTACCCTGCTTTCCTCCTCATCAATGGCAACGAAAAATAAATCGGGGTACGCTCTTAAAAGCGATAAAAATGTGTATTTAGAGTAATTCTCAGGTAAAGTCGCTCTATTAACATAGATTACTTGAGCTATGTCTCCGTACAAGCAGTTACGAAAATAAATGTTATCTAGATTAAACCTAAACTCTTTTCCTCTATTGACATGAAGTATCTGCAAATTAAACACCATTAGGACGAGTAAGAGGTCAAAACAATCAAGATTATATATGAGGTTATTACTCAATCAATATAAGTTTCCATCATCTATAGAAATAATATTTTAAAAGAACAAGAGATAACGTATACTATACTAGGAGAAATTATTAACTCTAGATATGAGCGCCGGTAGTCTAGAGGTAGGATGCCGGCCTCCCAAGCCGGTGGCGCGGGTTCGAGTCCCGCCCGGCGCACCAACATAAATATCTTTCTTAGGAGCTGGATCCAGCAATAGCATAATGTTTCAATGCTTGTGCATTAATGCGTCTTTGAGTTTAGAATCATTGATAACGTGCAATATTTTTAATTATTAGTCCTCTTTTTCGTGATTTATAGTATTCAGAGTGATGGTATATGAGTTTTCTAGATAAATACGTAGTGAACAATGATGTAGTCCTTTTACCTAACAAGGCCATGTTTATTAAATCACTGAATGCTTTAGTTATTGCTGATCTCCACTTAGGTATCGAGTACGCTATGGCGCTTAAAGGTATCTATTTACCAGCTTACCAATTTAATGAGATCATGGGAATAATTAATAATTACCTGGATCTCTATCAGCCCTCGGAATTAATTATTGTTGGTGATCTAAAACACGAGTTTGGCCAAAAGACATGGCAGGAACATAAAGAAACTATAAGGCTTCTCGAGAACATTAAGGATAGAGGGATACATTTCGTTTTGGTTCGTGGTAATCATGATAATTTCATTAAAGGCGTTTTCGAGAGAAATAATGTTGATTTCAGGGATCCTATCTATGTAGCTGGCCAATACTTATTTATTCACGGCCATAAGCCTCTGCCTGAAAATGTTGATTTATCGAAGATAAGATATGTTATAATGGGGCATGAGCATCCAGCAATACTTCTTAGAGATGATGTGGGTGGCAGAGAGAAGTTTCCATCTTTCCTGCTGGGATCTCTTCCTGGTAATAATGATATAGGATTAATTGTTTTACCTGCGTTATCTCCTGTAGCATCAGGTGTAGAGGTAAACTTGGTTGATCCTAATGAGTTTCTTTCCCCAATACTCAGGAACGCTGATATAGATTCCTTCTACGCTATACCGTCCCTTCAAACTGGTTTGCTCAATCCAGTACGTATAAGTGATTTAAAATCATTGGTGTGACCCTGCTAATTTTTGTTTAGCTTGCTCAGCTTCCTGTACATTGAGAGCAGCCAGGCCTCCCTATCCTTCATAGTTAATATGTCTGATTCAGACGCTAGAATTAAGTTATGGGCGAAGGGTGTAGCTATATCTAGATACCTCTTGCTAATACTCTCAACTCTAATCTCACCCTCAAAAATTCCTTTTAGTACCTCCTCCGCATGTTCTACATCCATGTAATCCTCCATTATCTCCCTGAACGTTTCTTTGATCACAGGGAAATCATCTCCTAGGTACTTAACTAATCTCTCCGCTCTCAACCTCCTCTTCTCTATTGATATTACATGCCCTTTATAAGCCCTAAGTATCATGAAGCTTCTCACAGCGCAGTGCCTAAATCTATTAGAGAAAAGCTCTGTTCCCTTTATTGCCTCCTTGAGAACACTCCTTAAGTTTTCATGATTAAGACTCTTTATTAACGAGGAAACATCTATTCTTGTTCCTCTCGGAAAGATTAGCATGAATCCGTCGTCTGTTACCCCTATACCTACATTAGTTTTAGATAATTGTGACGCAACATACGCGTATCCTCTGGATAAAGCATCATTTACACGCCTACCAAATGGCGCGTGAAATATTATGCACCATCTACCTAACTCATCAATATATTCTTCTAGCAGGATTCTTTTGTGTGTTGGTACTTTACCAGCTATCTTAATCTGATCAACGAAGTATCTTACGACATTCTCAGCGCAGTTTGTACCCACGCTATAATTCTTTTTTAACCAATTAACAGCTCTTGATTCTCCTGACGACTTAATGATCTTCTCTAATCTCTCTCTAAACTCCCCTACTTTTATTGATAGATCCCAGCTTCTTGGCAACATCTCCCCTATCCATGAAGGTACAGTTGGTTTCTCTTCCTCCGCCTCTTTAACGTACACTAAGTTCGATTTAATCCTAATGACTTTGTATTTCCTGCCCCCTAGAACGAATACGTCCCCTGGAACTAACCTCTCTACGAAGGGTTCAGATAACTTCCCTATCCTCCTCTTTCTTTTATCCTTAACTATAACGACTTCATAATCTGCTTCCTCAGGTATTGTTCCAAGATTCAGATAATATATCATTCTAGCGGATTTCTTCCTACCAAAAACGCCCTCCTCCTCATCGAACCATAATTTTCTGTAAACACTCCTGTACTCTAAATCAACATAGTGACCTCCCAAATACTTAAGAACCGAAATGAAATCATCCCAGGATAAATCATGAAAATTATATGAACGCTTCACTAACTCGTACGCCTCTCTGATATCCCATTTCTTCTCCAAACTCATTCCAACTAAATGCTGACTAAGGACATCTAGAGGATTCTTAGGGATCTTAATACGATCTATCTCCCCTTTCTCAGCAGCTTTAACAAGAACAATTAACTCAACTAAATCATCCTCATCCATAGCTATGAATCTACCCCTCGTAACCTTACTGAGAGAGTGGCCAGCTCTACCGATCCTTTGAAGACCCTTAGCTATGCTTTTAGGGGAACCTATCTGAACAACGAGATCTATATACCCAATATCTATACCTAGCTCTAAGCTCGTGCTAGTAACAACGGCTTTTAACTCTCCTCTCTTTAATCTGTCTTCCACGCTTAGCCGAATTTCTCTACCGAGGGAACTATGGTGAGTGCCTAAGTAATTAAGAAACTCTTCTCCTAGTTTCTCACCAAGTTTATGAGCGACTCTCTCTGCGCCAGATCTAGTATTAGTGAAAATTAATACCGTTCTATACTTATTGATAAACCTCTTTAAGTAATCGTATAAGCGCGCGCTAACCATCTCCCGACTTCTTAGATCTCTGTATGGGCAAAGTACTTTTAAGTCAAGGGCCTTAATGGCCGATATCTTTATTATATCACATTGCCTAGGTTTCTCCCCGTCATATCCAACAAGCCACTTAGCTATCTCTTCTACAGGCGCTTGCGTAGCACTTAATCCTATTCTAACGAACTCTTTACTCAAATTCTGTAATCTCTCTAAGCTTAATGATAAATGCGCTCCCCTCTTGTTACTGCTTAACTCATGTACTTCATCAACTATAACCCATCTAACATCTCTCAGTTTCTCTCTAAATTTAGGAGCATTAAGAACTATAGCAAGAGTTTCTGGCGTTGTAATTAATATGTGAGGCGGCTTCTTAAGCATTTTAGCTCTCTGGTATTGAGGAGTATCGCCCGTTCTAACCAGAGCTCTAATTTCAGGTAACTCGACTCCTCTCTCTTTAGCTATTTCCCTAATTCCCTGTAGAGGTATCAATAGATTCTTTCTTATATCATTAGACAGCGCTCTTAGAGGTGAAACATAGATGCAGTAAGTCTTATCCTCTAGCCTATTCGCTTTGCCTAATCTAAACAAGTAATCTATTATGGATAAGAACGCTGCTAGCGTTTTACCTGTTCCTGTAGGAGAGAAAACAAGAATATTCCTACCCTGCTTAATTCTCGGTATAGCGTACTTCTGTGGAAGAGTAAACGTCTTGAAATTCCTCCTAAACCACTCTGCTACGCAGGGACTAAGTAGCTTATATATCTCCTCATCCGTTGATGGTTCCTCTTTCACGAATCTTATTGGATTCAGTTCTCTGAACTCTAGTGAACTAACTCTGCTCATTCAGCTAACCTCTCGATTCATCCTCGTGAATATTTTTAAATTCTAGAAAAAACGTAACCGTGACACATACCGATTACGTTCCATTAGGTTAAAACTCGTTTTTCATCTATATTATATTATTACTTTATTCAGTAGGTAATACGATTGATAAAGATGATTGGTGCTAGATATGAGCTATAGGGTTTACATTGAGACATCTGGTTGCGCTGTTAACAGGTTTTACTCGGAGGTAATAGCTGGTAAATTAATTAGACAGGGATTTGAATTAACTAGTGATCCAGGGAAAGCAGACTTAATCATACTTAATGCATGCTCAATAAAAAAGCCTACTGAGGAAAGAATGCTTGAGAGAGCAAAATCATTGTATAGGTATCCTGGCCGCTTAGTAGTGGTTGGATGCTTAGTTAACACAAGTCTCAATAAGTTGCGAAAACTACTTCCCTTAGCCAGTTTCTTCGATGTCAATAGTTTCCTGAACATAGATAACTATGCCGATAGATTAGTTAAGGGTGAACGCGTAGAGATTCTGGGTAATCCTAGCAACAATGTTGTTCCCTTACTGCAGGCAAGAGAATTAGAGAATCCCCTGATAGCTGTCGTACCCATATCTAGAGGGTGCTTAGGCTCATGCACCTATTGCGTTGATAGACTTATCTGGGGGCACTTAAAATCATACCCAATAGATATGATAGTGAGTGAAATTAAGAGACTTGTTGGCATGGGCGTTAAAGAAATAAGGTTATCTGGCCAGGATACTGGTCCTTATGGCTGGGATATAGGCAGTAATTTAGCTGAATTACTGAATGAAATATCCGAAATTCCCGGAGATTTTAGGATCAGGATTGGTATGGCCAGTCCAGATACTATTGTGAGGCATATTGATGATGTTTTAGATGTAATTAAATCTGATAAGCGGTTCTATAGGTATCTCCATATTCCTGTTCAATCAGGATCCAACAGGATACTTAAGTTAATGAGGAGAAAGTATGAAGCTGATTTATTCAGGGATCTTGTTAAGACGGTGAGGTGCAAGCTTGGTGAAGATTCAACGATTGCAACGGACATTATCTCGTCTTTCCCTACTGAGACTGAGGAGGATCATGAAGCGACAATGCAATTGCTGAAAGATACTCAACCCGATATAGTTAATTTATCTCGCTATGGTGATAGACCAGGTGTCCCAGCATCAAAGATATATCCTAAAGTTCACAGCAGGATTTCTAAGAGGAGAACACGAGAACTAGCTGAATTAATCCGCCAAATAAGTTACAGTAGGAATAGAAGGTATCTGGGAAAAAGCATGAGCGTATTATTCCTTGAAACAAGAAATGGCGCTATACTTGGAAGAACACATAATTACCGGTTAGTAGCACTTAAGGATCATTCTCTCACGCCAGGATTCACTTCATTAGTTAGGATTATTGATGCTACATGGAAAACGCTTTATGGAGCGCTTGAAGAAAAAGCGTGATCATAGCCTATACCATGAAAAAACTAGATACCTTATTGAACCATCTTCAAGAATCACAGCTATAACCCATTTCTTTCTAACTGAATTAGCTAATCTCCCAGCTCTAACTAAGTCTACTCCAAGTAACTTAGTGTCCTTAGAGAAAACAGTTACTAGAAATGGCGCGTGATCTATTCCTGGCCCATACCTATATACAGAGAAATCGCTTCCAAACTTTAATCCTGGCCTAACCACAAATCCCTTATCTCTTAAATCCCTGTAAACTTTATATTTCGCTTCAAAATCTTTGTATGATTCACTCCCAATCCTCATTAACTCATCCGGCTTCAGGAACTCACTAGAATTATTCATATTTCCTGATATATTTCGGATCTTGATTACTCCCTTCTCCAACAGGTATAATGCGTCATAGATCGATAATTCCAGCGGCTTATTGAACTTCACCATTCGCGGTTTCCTAACACCAATAGGCTTCCCGAAGAAACCCGCCATAAATACTTCATAGCCGAGTTCAGGATCCCAGATTACTACTCTATCACCAATTAGATCTGCTACAATATCTAGGTTAGCTAGATTCATTAATCTCCTAGCTCTACCCTCCGCTATATATTCTAGATTAACATCACTAATACTCATATGCAACAATCCCACTCAATACCTTTTTGATTACCCAATCTATTAATACATCAATAATTAGGTTAGAGATAAATTAATACCTATTTAATAATGATTTCAGTTGTCCCTAAACAAAAACCGAAAACTATACATTTAAGAAAATTTAAAAATAGAAAACTAATAATCAACCTAACTAGGAGAAGGGGCCGTGGTCTAGGGGTAGGACGTCCGGCTAAGGCAGGTCTAGCTTGCCTCCGGAATACAACCGGGAGGTCGGCGGTTCGAATCCGCCCGGCCCCACCAAAACATTAAATCATTCTCGTAACTATTTTTGCTTAAGTTCTCGAATTTTGAGGACTTTGTTTCTTTAGAGGACCATATTCATAATAATCTTAGCATTAAATGCGTCGTAGAATAATAAGTGGCTATGATATCTCTTTAGTACTGCCTAATTTAGTTACAGTAGGGATTCTTAGTGAGCAATAAATTTATTTACCATGAGAGAATTATTCCATAAATTAATAGTAACTACATGTCAAAAGCGGGGGTTCCCGAGCTGGTCAAAGGGGCTGGACTCACCAGAATTGGTGCCAGATTCAAGATCCAGTGGCGCAGGCCTACGCGGGTTCGAATCCCGCCCCCCGCACCATTACTTAATTCTTCTTCGTAAGCATAGAAATGATTACTCATCACGTGAATCGTTTATTGATTTTGTTCACACTTCTGCAAGTATTCTCTTGCTAATCTGTAAGTATTGATCACATAGCGCTGCTTTTTCTTCTTATTGCGTTGTGGAGAATATTAATGTTAACAACAACATTTTCACTTTACATCATTCTGTTTAATCACTCTGAGAAATTCCTGTGGAAAATACTCATTCACATCCTTCACAACAGGTTAATAACAGGATCTGAACAGGCTTAATCTCCAGTGGAAATGAGGGGTCTATTTAACCTGTTAATGTTGTTAATATTGTTGCTAAGCGCGTTATTAACGTGAATTAACACAGTTAATTCGACTTACACTAGGAAGAAAAATCCATGTTAATTTAGTGAGACCCCAATACTTCCAGTGGAAATTATTAGGACAAGATCACTATTACTCCCTATCAAACACGAATTAAATCCTATCTCTATTTTGAGCGGTTATAATGATTTACTAATTCTCTAGAAAGAGCAATAATTATAATACATGTCTATAATAAATCAAATATTATGATTATTCAGTCTTGTTTTCTAGCTGCATGTTTTCTTACATTAGGTCTTTTAGCATCTTAGTTCTTTAGTAAGTTACTTAGCAGGAATCTTTCTGTTTGCTCCGCTACATTTTCCATTGGAAGTAGTAGGGTGCTGGTGTAGGATACAGAGGTATTTGATGCGTATTGCTACCTACTTATATATTCGGTAAAGATAGCAGATCTAGAGTTTTTCGAGATGATGAGTTGGTGGCAGAGGATTCAGGGAATTCAGGGATAACTCTTAGGTTGCGGAAAGGGGATCTGGAGCTAGAGATAGTTGTTAGTAAGGACATTGATGAAAAGCAAATAAAAGCTATTCAGAAATTGATTCAGCCGTTTGCTCTAGGTCTTGCTGCATCAACTAGCTCTAGTGATGCTGAATCTGGTGCTTCATCTCAGGAAGGATCGATGTACCTCAAGTTAAAGTCAGCTATTAGATCTGTTTTTAAGTATGGCCAATGGTTCACTAGTAATGATGCTAAGGAAGCTTTTGAGGATATATATGGTTCAAGCATAAAGATAGCTACGTGTTCTACTTATTTAAGAAGAATGGAGGAGGAGGGCTTCTTGGTAGCTAGAAAGATAGGGAGGATTGTTGAATATAGAATAGCGGAGGATGTTGGTGAAGAAGTCGTCGTCTCGAAAATAAAATCTAGTAATAATTTGCTATGATCTCACGAAGCTTCTTAACAACGTTAACTGGATTATCTGATTTAGTGATAGCGCCACCAACAATGATTATGTTTGGGTTAAATCTAAGAACACTGCTTATGTTTTTAGGGTTAATGCCTCCAGCTACAGCTAGTTTTCCCTCAGGTATTAATTCAACAAAATCAACTAATTCATCAATAGCTGTTTTACCTTTAGATTGCTCATCGAGCCCAGTGTGCACGAGAACATAATTAACATCTAGAGATAGTACCTTATCGATATCGCTTGAAAAATCTTTTGAGACGATTAGATCTGCCATGACTTCACCGTTAAACTCTTTAGATGCTTCTACAACACCTTGAATTGTTTTATCTGATGCAGCTGCTAGAACAGTAATGATGTTTGCTCCTTGTTCAAAAGCAATTTTAGCTGATATATATCCAGCGTCTGCAATTTTCAAGTCAGCTGTTATTGGTTTATCTCCAGCGATTTTTTTCAATTCTCTTAATGCGTTAACTACACCAAATTTCTCTATCAGGGGTGTTCCAGCCTCTAGAATATCTACGCCTCCAATTATTGAGGCTTTACCAATTCTAACTGCTTTTTCTAAGTCAAGTAGATCTAACGCTACCTGTATTCTCGGCTTGATCTTATTCATATTAATCACTTCTTTATGGGGTATCTAAGGATTGCAGCTATTCCTCCGAGTGAAAGGAATTGCTTACCAGTTGGGTGGAGGGTGCTTATTAAGTATACTTCACTTCTAAATGACTTAGCTAGTTTAATTAATTTTAGAATCTTTTCTCTTTTCTCTGGATCAGGATTCTTGAGCATGGCCATAGAAACTAATAGTGTCTTAACAATTCCGTAAGTAACAGCTTTCTCAACTTCATCTAGGCCGTAAGCAACTAGATTATCTTTCTTGCTTAGATGCATTATTACTTCCTGAATAAGGGAGGTTTCTTTTGAGACTCTTTGTTCACGTAGCACTTTATCAGGTGTTCCTCGTCTAATGATCTCATAAACTCCTGCTTCAGTACCGCTAGTAACGTTATCCACGACTACTGGAAGTTTTCTTCTAATCTTTCTATCTAAGTAATTCCTGAAGTGTTCCTTAGTGAATCCTGGCCCTGCAATTATTAATGCGATTGGATCATACTGGTTAATGAGTTCATTGATTATATCTATCACTTCTGAGAAAAATGCTTTTAGCAATGAATCATACTCTTTAGGATTATCTTTAGCTGAAACGTTCCTCCTTACATTCGCATAGATTTTTAGGCCGTATGAAGTCAGTATCCCTACCGTCGCCTCACCCTCTTCTATGGCCAGTAGGAGTATTGGTTTGTGTTCGGAAAGTTTTTCAGCCTCTTTAATAGGGTCTAGTTCCTCCTCGGTTAATCCGCCTGGTCTAATAATTGTTATTGTGTCACCTAACTTAACGTTGATTGTGTGGTATGATCCCAAGGAAACAAATCTCTCAGGTCCCTCTCGAATCACCCCATGCACTCTAATTCTCTCCCCGAATTCATGAAAACTCACTTTATCAACTTCTAGAGTTAGTACCATTGTTTTCCTTACTGATTCACCCTCTCTAATCTTTATTCTCCTAGAGGTCTTAGCTTTAACTAAATCACCTTTCCTGATAAAGGATGATAGGACGTAGAGGTCATCAATATTCTCTATGTGAAGAGTTATAGCTCCGCCCTTAAGATCAACCTCAACAATTCTCAATAGTTACACCGCTAGAATAAAATGAGTAATGGGTATTAAAACTTGTTAACAAGAATGGTGCGGGGGGCGGGATTCGAACCCGCGTAGGCCTGCGCCACCAGAGCCTCAGTCTGGCCCCTTTGTCCTCTCGGGTACCCCCGCAT